>JAUCQE010000555.1 GCA_030372865.1 Pyrinomonadaceae bacterium | reverse complement strand
GGCGTATGGGATCAAGAGCTTAGAGTAAAACTCCAGCGCATGGCGGGAATTTTTGCCGGCGTTGGCAAACAAATTTGCCCTTTCGGGCAGGTAGAACATATGGACCGGAACATAACCCTTTGTCGGAATGTTTGCCTGCGTGCTTCTCCAAATAAACTCATTCGAGGTTGCCCAGGCAAAATCATTTACTTCTTCTGCCAGAAAATGCCAAACATTCTTGTCGCGAGGCAATAGAGCTTTTCCGACACCGCGTTCATCTTCTTTGACGATCATTAACTCTTCATCGGTTTTTAATGCCGCAGCCAACCGCTCACGGACAAAGGGAGCGAGGGCTTCGCCGGCATTTTGCAGGACACCGGTTCCGCTTACGAGCCATCCCGAGGGAACTTCGATCCTGACGTCAAACTTGCCGTAGTTGTTATAAAACTCCGAAGGTCCGAGATAAATGTTTGTTTCCCATCCACGCAGATCATCGTATTTTGCCAAGCGCGGATACCATTGAGTCGGTTGGAAGAGTTTGCTTTCCCAACGCTGCGTCATCCGATGCCCTTGACCACCCTCGCCACCGGGAAGTTTCGTATTCCAATCAATCTCAATGGTTGCTAAACTGCGCGGCTCGATCGGTGTCGCGAGAATTACGGTAGCGACCGTTTGATCTAACCCGACCACGAATGATCTTTCGATCTTCTGCGGTTCCTGGCTGCGATTTTGTCTTGGCGGGCTTAACTTCAGATCAATTTCAACGCCGTTGATCTTGATCCGGGTGACCACCATTCCCTCGGTATTTTCCGCCGGGACGGAAAAGCCTCGCGGGACACGGGGTCGATAGATATTGTGGTCGAGCCGCAAAACGATCTTGTCCAGCCTGTCGGGACTATTATTATGAAGTGAGATCGTTTCGCTTCCGGTGATGGTTTGCGTTTCAGGATCGAGACTGGCATCTATCGAATAATCGGTTTTTAACTGCCAATAATTCGGCCCCGGACGGCCGGAGGTATCTCTCGTGCCGGCTCGATAAGCCTTTTCAATTGAATCGGTTAGCGGAATGTTCCGGCGTATCGCTCGCTTTGCCGATGCTCCCGAATCCCTGAGGATCGCAGGATCCAAAGGCGTTTCGGTCTTCTGTACCTGTGCAAAAACAACATATTGGCTTAACAACAAGAGCCCAATAAAGATCTTTGATTTCATAAGATACCTTCGAAAAACAATCTCAGAATTGTCGGAATCTCGGCAATTGTAAATCTTTGACCGCTAAGATGCGAGCTTGGGCCCTGTAAGATGATCCGACGTAAGCAGCAGTTCCGAGCCGAACAGGACCTCCCGATAAACTGCGGTTTGGCAAAATAATGATATCTTGATTGCAATGTTTTGCCTTGCGGAACCTGCGCGGCGATGCGACCGACATGTTTCGAAAGGTAGCGGAGCGGACGCTTGTGATCCACTCTCAGGACTACATGGCCGTGAGTGCTGAAGAAGGCCGTCTATTGGCATCGACGATAACCGGAGCCCGGCTCGTATTGCTTCCGAGCTGCTCTCACTATTTTCCGACGGACAGCGAGTTGGCAAAACGAGCGTCGGACGCGATAACGCAGTTCTCGACAGGGAATCTCTGATCTACGAAAACACTCGCGGCCGGAGCTCGGGTCCGTAGCATAAACGGCGTCCATCGTTAACCAGATACGAGATTGTTCCCTTCAGATCTATGGAAAGTAACGCTACCGAATTTGTTGAGTTGAAAAAGGACGTCTCGTCGTCGCCGCTCTGGAACGCCGACCTTGCGCCGACTACGATCGGCCAGCGGACATGGTCGACGTGGAACATCGCCGCTCTTTGGATCGGGATGAGTGTCGTCATCACAACGTACACGCTAGCGGGCGGTTTCATCGAGGCGGGAATGACCTGGTGGCAGGCGATGATAACGATCCTGCTCGGGAACTGCATCGTACTGATACCGATGGTGCTGAACGCACACGCCGGAACGAAGTACGGCGTGTCGTTTCCCGTCCTTGCCAGGGCGTCTTTTGGCACAAAGGGTGCAAATATACCGGCGATACTAAGGGCGATCGTCGCCTGCGGCTGGTTCGGCATTCAGACGTGGATCGGCGGCACTGCCGTCGACGCACTTCTGTCGGCGTTATGGAGCGGCTGGGCCGGGATAGATACGATGATCGGCGGCAATCCGCTGCATACATGGATATCGTTCTTTCTGTTTTGGCTGATACAGGTCGTGATCATCCTGAAAGGTATTGAGGGTATCAAGCATCTCGAATCCTGGTCCGCACCGCTGCTGCTTCTGGGCGGTGTAGTTCTGCTCATTTGGGCATCGAATGCGGCCGGCGGGCTCGGCAATGTTCTTTCCGGTTCCGCTAGCCTGCAGAAAGCAAGCGGTACGTTCTGGAGCGTTTTCCCCGGAGCGTTAACAGCATCGGTCGGCTACTGGGCGACGCTGAGCCTGAACATTCCGGACTTTACCCGTTACGCCAAGAGCCAGCGTTCGCAGATGCTCGGGCAGGCACTCGGGCTTCCGCTGACGATGACGGCATTTGCATTCATTGGCGTCGCCGTAACGAGCGCCACCGTTATCATTTACGGCCAGGCCATTCCCGACCCGGTCGAGCTCATCCGGCGTTTCGACAATTGGGTCGTCATCCTCTTCGCGATGGTGGTCATCTTCCTCGCCCAGCTGACGACGAACATGGCCGCGAACGTCGTCTCGCCATCGAACGATTTTTCCAATCTCGATCCGAAGCGCATTTCGTACGTTGCCGGCGGGCTGATCACCGCCGTCATCGGCATTCTGATGATGCCGTGGCAGCTTCTGTCATCGATGGGAGCGTACATTTTCACCTGGCTTATCGGCTATTCGGGTCTGATGGGGGCGATCGGCGGCATTCTGATTTGCGATTACTTCATCATCCGCAGGAAGCAGCTTGACCTCGCCGAATTGTTCCGCCCGGACGGCATATATTCGTATAGCAACGGGTTTAACTGGCGGGCTATCGTCGCCCTTGTCGCCGCCATTGCCCCGGTCGTGCCCGGCTTCTTGCGGGCAGCCACAACTCCCGGCGGCCAGGTCGCGAACCCGGACATTCTGGATACGCTTTATGTCTACGCGTGGTTCGTTACCTTTGGGATCGCGTTTTTGTTGTATTATGTCCTGATGATAAAGCATCGATAGATCTTGATTCGATCGATATTCTCGTGTAGGCCCCGTGGTGCATATTTCGAACATGGCCCGAGGTCACAGGCGGACCAGGCTAATCTTACTGAAAGGCTCTCATAAACTAAGTAACCCTAGGAGAATAATTGAATGCTAAGTAAGTTTCTTATGGTATCGGCGGTGGTTGTAAGCGTCGTATTTTTTGTCTCGTGCGGTTCTACTGGTCCAAACAACAATTCGTCCTCTGCTAACAAGCCTGGGTCATCAAACGCCTCCTCGACTGCGAACGCCGCTCCTGCCGCATCCGTCCGAAAGGCAGAGATTACCGCCACTGCCGAGGAACTGGCCAAAGAGTATAAAGCAGATTCTAAATCTGTGGATAAATATAAAGAAAAGGTTGTGGAGGTCCGAGGAAAGTTCAACCGAAGCTCGGGCAGTGCCGAAGCCCCGGAAGTGCAATTTGAAACCGGCAACGATGTGTTTGTCACGTGCCGCCTCAGTCCCTCTGCGTTCCAGGCTGCAGCGAAGTTTGAGAAGGGGCAGGATATCAGGATGACTGGTATAGGATATCCATATACGATTTCAGGTCCAATCTTCAAGGATTGTGAGATTGCACAATAGTAGTACCGGGGACGGTGATATACCGTCCCGACCAAAGTTTATGCCAAGAATAATAAAGGCGGGCCTCGTTCAAGCTCATAATGTTGCGTCCGCAGACGCCCCTATCGACGAGATCAAGAAGGCGAACATCGACAATCAGATGAAGTTCGTGGAGGATGCCGCGAGGCAGGGCGTGCAGATGCTCTGTTTTCAGGAGATCTTTACCACGCCCTATTTCTGTGCCGAGCAGCAGACCCGCTGGTACGAAGCGGTCGAACGCGTGCCCGACGGCCCGACGGTCAAGCTGATGCAGGATGTCGCGAAGCAGTTCGGCATGGTACTGATCGTGCCGGTCTATGAAGAGGAACAGGCAGGCATTTACTACAACACCGCGGCTGTCATAGACGCCGACGGGAAGTATCTCGGGAAATACCGTAAGACGCATATCCCGCACGTCGCCCCCGGATTTTGGGAGAAGTTCTACTTCCGGCCGGGCAATCTCGGTTATCCGTGTTTCGATACCGCCTTCGCACGCATCGGGGTTTACATCTGTTACGACCGGCATTTTCCCGAAGGTGCGAGATGCCTCGGCCTGAATGGTGCCGAGATCATCTTTAACCCGTCGGCGACTGTGGCAGGGCTTTCAGAATATCTCTGGAAACTCGAACAACCCGCCCATGCGGTTGCGAACGGCTACTTCGTCGGTGCGATCAATCGCGTTGGCACCGAAGCACCGTGGAACATCGGCGAGTTCTACGGCCAATCGTATTTCTGCGACCCTCGTGGACAGATTGTGGCGGAGGCTTCGCGGGATAAGGACGAACTCGTCGTCGCCGATCTTGATATGGACAAGATCCGCGAGGTGCGAAATACCTGGCAGTTCTTCCGCGACCGGCGGCCGGACCTGTATGGGCCGATCGTCGCCGACTAGTTATTGGTTTTTAGGTTCATAGTTCAAAAATGAAATTACGGTTAGTTTTCCTCACAACAGCGATCGCGATAATCTCGGCGGCAGCGACGGCGCAGTCCGCAGTCGGCTCGGTCAAAAGACAGGCATGGTCGCTCGGGAGCGACCTGAGTGCAGCGGCGGTTCTCGCGTTTGAGAAAGCCCCGAAGGCGGATGTCGATCGGCGATTTAATTCCGCATCTCGGCTAGCGACTTCGTTTGGCGTCTCGCTTCCTGCGATGCCCGCTTTGACAGGCGAGAAGAGCAAAGACATCTCACCGCTCGTGGTTTATTTACTTCGAACTGCCGGCGAACCGATCTCGAAGAAGCTGACGGCGATCAGCCCGGAACACGCGGCGATCTTTGATCTCTCGATGCGGACGCATATAGCGTTGATGCTTTACGATCCGGCTGCACCGGACTCCGGCGGAATCGCGGAAGCGATCGCCAAGGTCCGGGGAGCTTCGAATCTGCCGAATGGGCTCACCGACCCGATGCTTGCGGTTATAACTCGTAAGGGCACCGCCGCCGAGCTTAGGACCGAAGTCATCAAGATCCACAATTTAGCTCCGCCGTTCATTGAGGTCTCGGAATACGAGGCCAACGGTAACCGAGCCTTCAACGAAAAGAACTACGCCGCCTCAGCCGTCGAATTCACCAAGGCGATCGCCGTCGACCCCGATGGTGCCGAATATTATTTTGGCCGCGGGCGGGCGTATCTAATGCTCGGGAAGAACGCCGAAGCGGTGGCGGATTATACAAAGATGATACAGCTCTCCGCTGCTGACCGAACCGCCGCACGCAACCTACATCTGGCCTATAACAACCGGGCCGCGGCATATCTCGGGCTCGGCAAGGACGCTCTCGCGGTCGCCGATCTGACGGCCGCGATCAAGCTGAAGCCGGATTATGCGTGGGCGTATAAGGTCCGCGGCGGAATCTATCAACGCACTGGTAACGCCGCCGCAGCCAAGGCCGACCTGGCGAAGGCGGAAAGCCTGCAGCCCGGGATTACGAAATAGAAATTGTACGCGATGCGAATTTGCATACTGGCGATAGCCCTGTTGTTCCCGGCCGTTGCGTTTTCCCAAACGCCGGCGGAGATCGAGCGTGAGTTTCTTGTCCACCTTGAGGACATCGGAAAGTATGGGTCATACGCGGGTGGTTATGATGAGGAAAAGATCCTGGCCGCAAACGCCGAACTTCGCCGAAAACTACTCGACTACGGCAAACGCCTCGATGTCTTGTCGTACAGCTTTCCAAAGCTCAAAGGCGAGATGTTCGTGGCGACGTCAAACGACGGCAAACTCCGGATCTATTCGTGGGACTTGCAGACCGGCGGCACCATGCACGACTACGACGCGGTTTTCCAGTATGTCGGCAAGAGCGGTAAGGTGCACACGTGGGCTACGGGGGACGAAGAAGATGTATTTGGTTCGTTCTTTACCGAGATCTTTCAGGTCAACGCTCGGTCGGGGCCGATATATCTCGCTGTTTCGACTTTCGTCGGGTCGACATCGCTCAACGGGCAATCGATCCGGGCGATGGCAATAAGCGGCGATCGCCTGGATCAAGACGTAAAGGTCATCAAGACGCCGAGCGGGCTGAAGGGTTCGGTCGGTTTCGCTTACGATTTCTTTTCGGTTGTCGACCGGCCGGAACGGCCGATAAAGCTGTTCAAGTTCGATGAGGCGAGAAAGGAATTCAGCTTTCCGGTTGTGATCGAAGATGAACAAACGCGTCTAGGCAGGGTGACGAACAGGTTTATCACCTATCGCTTCGACGGCAAGAATTTTGTCAGGAAGAATTGATGCAGGAACGAAAGAAGTACTCGTCAGGAGCGAAGTGGGAATCGATCGTGGGCTATTCGAGGGCGGTGCAGGTCGGTCCGCGGATCTACGTGACCGGAACGACTGCGACCGGGCCGAATGGAGCGATAGTCGGCGTCGGCGATGCATACGCACAGGCGGTGCAGTGCATCAAGAATATCGAGCGTGCGCTGGATGCACTCGGCGCCGGCCTTGATAATGTCGTCCGGACGCGAATGTTCGTGACCGACATTTCTCGCTGGGAAGAATATGGCCGAGCACACGGCGAGTTTTTCGGCGAGGTCATGCCGACAACGACGATGGTCGAGGTCTCAAGGCTTATCGATCCCGAGATGCTGATCGAGATAGAAGCCGACGCGGAACTTTAATTTCAATGCACGAGCTTTCTATCGAACAGATCGAAGAGAACTTCGCGGAGATCAATCCGCCGATGACGCCCGCTGAGGCCGCGGTCGAGGCGAACCGCTGTTTGTACTGTTACGACGCTCCGTGCATGCACGCCTGTCCGACGCATATAGATGTTCCTTCGTTCATCAAAAAGATCGCAAGCGGAAATCTGACGGGCTCGGCCCGCGTGATCTTTGACGCGAACCCGATCGGCGCCACATGCGCGCGCGTTTGCCCGGTCGAGGTGCTTTGCGAGGGTGCCTGTGTAGAGAAGACCCTGCTGCAGAAACCCATCGAGATCGGCCGGCTGCAGCGATATGCGACCGACCACGCCATTAAGAACGGCAAACAGCTTTTTGCTCCGGCGGAAAGAAACGGCCGAAAGATCGCCGTGATCGGCTCGGGCCCTGCCGGACATTCGTGCGCGGTGTATCTGGCCAGGCTCGGGTATTTCGTAACCGTCTTTGAACGCAAAGCCATGCCCGGCGGCCTCAATACCTATGGAATGGCCGAATACAAGATGACACAGCGGACGTCGCTGGAAGAGGTCCGCGAAGCAGAAAAGCTCGGCGTGCACTTTGTGACGAACGCCGTCGTCGGTTCGGAAGGCCTACAATTCTCCGATATTCGCGATCAGCATGATGCGATCTTCATCGCGACCGGCCTTGGCTCTACAAACCGATTGAACATCCCCGGCGAGGACCTGCTCGGTGTGATCGATGCGCTCACATTCATCGAAAGGGTGAAGAGCCGGGAATGGCACAGCGTGCCGTTGGGCCGGTCGATCGCCGTTATCG
>JAUCQE010000554.1 GCA_030372865.1 Pyrinomonadaceae bacterium | reverse complement strand
CGCATTCGTAATGACGACTTTGCCGCCCGGATCGGGCTATCTACTCCCCTTTCACCACTTTAGAAGTTATTGAAACCTCCTACTTTTTGTCAAGCAGCGATCTTTCGATTTTCAAAGAACAGCCTTTCAAGCCTTAGTCGCCAACGGCGACCGACATATATAGCCTAGGGTGCAGCGAGGCTCCGCGAGCGTAACCCTAGGACATAAGCGAAAACACCACGGTCGCTGAAGGCGACGAACCTAGCCCACACTTCCTTCCAGCTTCAGCCCCAGCAATTTCTGCGCTTCCACCGCGTATTCCATCGGCAGTTCGCGGAAGACCTCTTTGCAAAAACCGTTGATGATCAGCGAAACTGCGTCTTCCTGCGAGAGCCCTCGCTGCTGGAGGTAAAAGAGCTGTTCCTCGCTGATCTTTGAGGTGGTCGCCTCGTGCTCGACGCGGGCGGTGTTATTCATTACCTCGATGTACGGGAATGTGTTCGCCTCGCACGCGCCGCCGATCAGCATCGAATCGCACTGCGTGTAGTTGCGTGCACCCTCGGCCTTTGGCATCACCTTAACGAGCCCGCGATACGAGTTGTTCGAGTGTCCCGCCGAGATGCCCTTTGAGACGATCGTCGATTTCGTGTTCTTGCCGAGGTGGATCATCTTTGTGCCCGTATCGGCGATCTGCGCGTTGTTGGTCAACGCGACCGAGTAGAATTCACCGATCGAGTTATCGCCCTGTAATATCACGCTCGGGTATTTCCACGTTATCGCCGATCCCGTTTCGACCTGCGTCCAAGAGATCTTCGAATTCCTTCCGCGACACGCGCCGCGTTTGGTCACAAAGTTATAAATGCCGCCCTTGCCCGTCTCGTCGCCGGCGTACCAGTTCTGCACGGTCGAGTACTTGATCTCCGCGTCGTCCAATGCGACGAGTTCGACCACCGCCGCGTGCAGCTGGTTCGTGTCAAACTGTGGTGCCGTGCAGCCTTCGTTATACGCAACCTGTCTCTTATACACATCTCCGAGCCCACGAGACAGCGCTGTGTATCTGG
>JAUCQE010000553.1 GCA_030372865.1 Pyrinomonadaceae bacterium | reverse complement strand
ACATGGCAGCGGGCGGGCACTGGTCGAGTTTACGCTTTCAGGCGACGAGATCGGGGCGTTCGTCCTGGCCGACGGCGAGGTCGAGTTTTTCGCGGGCATCGCATCGAACGGCGAGATCGCAGGGGTGATCAGGAGCCTGCGGTTTCAGTTCGAGTCGCTAAAGTACGGGCAGAATGTCGAGGCTTTTGCAGCCTCGTTACGGAAAAAAGCGGACGTGCTGCTCGCCCGTCTGTATGAAAAGCTCGTCCGTCCGATACGCGACGCGATCGGCGACCGCGGACTTGTCATCGTCCCGGCGGGAGCGATACATCTCGTACCGTTTCACGCGTTAAAGGATGAAGGGCATTACCTGATCGAGCGACGCGAGGTCGTTTACGCGCCGAGTGCGGCCGTTTGGGAACGGCTGCCGAACGGCGACGGCAATAGTCTTGATAACGCGTTGCTGATCGCGTTTGCGGACGAAAAGATTCCGCTGGTCGAATCGGAGGTCAGGGAGATCGGCAAGCTGCTTTCACGGGCGGAGACGCTTTCGGGAAATGACGCGACGTTCGAGGGGTATTTGGAGCGTTCGGGTTCGGCGGACCTGATCCATTTTGCCTGCCACGGCAGCTTTCGGCCGGACGACCCGATGAACTCGAGCCTGCACCTCGCGGACGGTTGGGTGACGGTGAACGACATTTGCCGCCAGCGGCTGCGGGCGAGGCTTGTGACGCTGAGTGCTTGCGAATCGGGCGTAAACGACGTCGCGGCGGGCGAAGAGATTCTCGGGCTTTCGCGTGGGTTTTTGACCGCCGGGGCCGCGAGCGTTTTGATGACGCTGTGGACCGTAAACGACCGGGCAACGGCGAAACTGATGACGGAATTTTACGGGCAGTACACAAACGGCGGTTCGGCGGCGGCCGCACTGCAGCAGGCACAGCGTCAAATGATCCGCCGCGGCGAACACCCGTATTTTTGGGCTCCGTTCGTATTAGTGAGCGGTTAAATGCTGCGATGAACGCGGGTTTAGGCGGTTTGGAAGCCCGAATAGTTCGTTTGAAAGGCCCATCAGATCGTTTGAACGGCCCATCAGATCGTTTGAACAGGCGTTCAGATCATTTGAACAAGCAAATAAATCATTTGAACAGCCCATCAAATGGTTAGAACAAGCGAATAAATCGTTTGAGCACGCAATCAAATGATTTGAACAAGCGGATAAATCGCTTGAACGGCCCATCAAATGATCTGAACAGCCGATAAATCGTCTGAGCAGACGAATAAATCGTCCGAACGGGCAAAAAAGTTGTATTTTTATCTGCGCGGCCTGCACTGTGGTGACGGAGATAGTTTTCCAATGAGATCGGCGATATCAAGAAGTACCGTAAAAATGCTGGCGGCCGTGGTTTTTGTTGTCGGGACGCTGTCCGCATTCGCCAATGGGCAAAACGCGGGCGGTTCGTGCGACTGCGTGCCTGATCAGGTGATCGTTCAGCTTGTCGACCCGGCGAATTTGCCTGCGGTCGCGGCTCAGTACGGGCTGAACCCGACGCCGATCTCGCAGGTGGCAAACCCGCCGATCTTCCTGATGCAGATCACGAACGGGCAGACGCCCGCACAGGTCGTTGCGGCGATGACTACGCCCGCACCCGGCGATGCACGAATCATTTTCGCCGAGGTGAACCGAAGGCTTTCGCAGGTGGAACGCACGGACGTTCCGTGGACGCAGGGGCGTTCGTGGGCGATCGGCCGCTCGTGGGCGATCGGTGGCAGCGCAAAGGGTTACGGCAAGAATTGGTTCACGCATCGTATCAGGCTGAACGAAGCATTCGCCGCCGGGCAGACGCGCGGCAAGGGCGTGACGGTCGCAGTGCTTGATACAGGAATTGACCTAAACCATCAGGCATTCGCCGGCCGGCTTGTCGAACCGGCGGAAATGTGGGACTTCGTCGGGAACGATGCGGACCCGAGCGAGGTCGGCACGCTCCGCGTCGACCCGGCATTTGGACACGGGACGCACGTCGCGGGCATCGTTGCACTCACCGCACCGGACGCCAAGATAATGCCGCTCCGTGTCCTCGACCAGAACGGCGAGGGCGAGCTTTGGCGTGTGACGGCTGCCATTATCTGGGCCGCGAATCACGGTGCAGATGTCGTTAATCTGAGTATCGGCTATCCGGACGATGTCCGGCTTTTGAAGGACCTTATCGACTGCGTCGATGTCGGGACAACGCCGACCGGAACGACCTTTCCGCAGATCGGTGCGAACCGGCTGGCGGTTGTCGCCGCCGCGGGGAACGGCGGAAACAAAGTGCCGATCTTTCCCGCCGCCGAAGACCTGAACGGTTCGATCGGCGTCGGGGCAAGCACGCGGACAGATTCGCTCGCTTCGTTCTCTACATACGATCGGGCTTGGGTCGAGGTGACGGCTCCCGGCGAGGAGATCGTCAGCGCGCTGCCGGGCAACCGGTACGGAATGTGGTCGGGTACGTCGATGGCGGCGCCGATCGTCTCCGGTATCACCGCCCTCGTAAAGGCAAAGAATCCGCAGATAACGATCCCGCACGACTGGCTCAACATCGTGAAAGAAACGTCGGTTGATAAGCGATTCGGGAACGTGCCGCCGTGGGGCGAAGTAAGGCTGAAACGGGTTGACGCACTCTGTGCCGTTATGAACACGCAGCCGTGCCCGATACCGGCGGCTGTCAGCGAAATACCGATCTTCGGGCAGCCGCGATAGGATCAGTCGTCGATCCGTGTCGCCGCCGAAGCGCGAAAGGCCGAGCATTTGCCCGGCCTTTTTCTTTTTTTTCTTTTTGTTTGTCTTTTCTGCCCGCGTGTTTGCACTGTCTCACTGACGACCCCTTAAAAACGAGGGAATTGCAAATCGGATGGTGAAACAAATGAGAGAAAAGACAGTATTCTTCAGCAGCGGGCGAACATGGAAAGCAGCCCTCGTAATCGTTGTAGTCGCGGCGTGGGCATCTCTGCCTTTTGTCAGCGACAAGGCCGCGGCCGGCGGCATTCCGATCCTGGTCAGGTCAGGCAATCTTGTCTCGCCGACCGGCAGCATCAACCCGCACGGTTTTGCCGAGTACCAGCTTTACGCTAACGGCCACCGCGAGATCGAGGTACAGGTCGAGGACGTGGCGATGCCTGCGGGCACTACGTTCACGGCGGTCGTTGACGGCAACGCGATCGGCCAGATCGTGCTTGCAGCCGACCAACGCGGGCAGCTTAAGCTTCGCACCGAAGACGGGCAGAATGTTCCGGTGACGAACGACGGTTCGGTCGTCCAAGTGATGAACGGGACCGCGGTGCTCGTAGCGGGCGTTTTGAACGGCGGCGGCCCGAACCCGGGCCCAACGGCTTCGCCTACTGCGTCACCGACGTCATCGCCATCTGCATCGCCGACCGCTTCGCCCACTGCATCTCCAACAGCCTCACCGACCGCGTCGCCTTCTCCGTCTCCGACGGGAACTCCGGAAACGGGCTTCTTTGCCGGTCTTCGCGGAGCGACGA
>JAUCQE010000552.1 GCA_030372865.1 Pyrinomonadaceae bacterium | reverse complement strand
ACAGCGCTGTCTCGTGGGCTCGGAGATGTGTATAAGAGACAGATTTATATGCGGGTTCATGACGGTGTATTTTCTGGGGTCAAAGGGATTTTGCACCTACGCGTGCCCGTACGGCGGGTTTTTCGGCGTCGCGGACAAGGCGGCACCTTGGCGGATACGCGTCACCGACGCCTGCAACGAGTGCGGCCATTGCACCGCGGTCTGTACGTCGAACGTGATCGTACATAAAGAGGTAAAGCAGTACGGAATGGTCGTAGACCCGGGCTGTATGAAGTGCATGGACTGCGTCAGCGTTTGCCCGAACGACGCGCTGTACTTCGGTTTCGGAAAGCCGGCGGTCGGCGTTAAGAACGAGATAAAGCGGAATTATTCGCTCACGTGGCCCGAGGAACTGCTCGGGGCGGTGGTGTTTTTCCTGAGCTTTATGGCGGCTTGGAACGTTTATCAGCTTGTGCCGATGCTGATGGCCCTGGGCATTGCGACGGTCACTACATTCGTGGTGCTTCGCTCGCAGCAGCTCTTGCGGAGGGCGGACCTTTCGTTTTACAAGTACACGTTGAAATCCAGCGGCTCGATCAAGCGCGCGGGCTGGGCGTTCCTCGCGTTCGCGTTCGCATGGACGGGGCTGAACGCACACAGCGGCTGGGTGCTCTATCACGAGCAGGCCGGCAATGCGGCGTTTGAGAATCTGCGAGTGCCGGACGAACTCGCATTGGTCGAGGCCGACCCGCGGAAATGGCTGAGCACGGCGGACAGAGCGAACGTTGAGAACGGCCTCGCGCATTACGAGACTGCGGAGAACATCGGGCTGTTCACAAACGTGTTCGCGCTGCCGAAACGGGCATGGCTCGAGCATCTTTCGGGAAATGCCGAGAAGGCGATCGCAACGCTCGCACTGGCGGCAGAAAAGCAGGACGGGCAGGCGAGGGCACTGAACCTTTATTATCGCGGGGCGATACTCAACCGAATGGGCCGGCATGAAGAGGCACTGACGGACCTAGAGCTTGCGATCAAAACGAGACCGAACCTGATAACCGCGGAAGAGGAGCGCGGCGAGGCGCTTTGGCGTTCCGGCCGCCGGCAGGAGGCGGTCGCGGTCTGGGCCGCCGCAGTGCAGAAGAATCCGCGGCTGATCGTTGCGACGAATATGCTCGCGGGTGCGGCCGCATCGATGGGCCGTGCCGAGACTGCCGCCGGCTACGAACAGCAGGCGGACAAGCAGACTCCCGCCGATCCGTACTTCCACTGGATGCTCGGGCTGCGGCTGAAGAACATCGGAATGGACGCGGTCGCCGAAAAGCATTTCCAACGGGCGGTGCAGATAGACCCGGCGTTCGAGTCGCGTATCGGCGGTCGATGAGCGCCGTCTCCGAGTTATTTCAATAACCTCCGGGAACTTTACGAAGTTCAGGGCATCTAATATCGGATGGGATTTCTCGAGTCGTTGAAGAGGCAGTTCACTTTAGCGACCGTATCCGGGGTACCGGTGCGGGCAGATTCGCGCTGGTTCTTTGTTCTCGGGCTGCTTTCGCTGGTGATAGCGGCGGCCATCAACCCGATCACTGAAAGCTGGGGCGTTAGCCTCATCTTCGGCTTGATCGCGACCCTTATCTTCTTCGCCTCCATCTTTCTTCACGAATTCGCCCACGCACTGGCCGCAAGAATGGAAGACCTCCGCGTGGTCGAGATCGTTCTCCATCCTTTCGGCGGGCTGACGCGGTTTCGGCACGAGCCCGAAACGCCGCGAGCTGAATTTCGTATCGCGATCGCCGGCCCGGCGGCAAGCTTTATTCTCGCTGTCGTTTTCGTGATTGCGGCGGTCGCAGCGAGCACGGCCGAACTCGGCGTGATCGCGGTGCTGATGTACACGCTCGCGATCGGCAATTTCCTTGTCGCGGTCTTCAATATGTTTCCGGGCTATCCGCTCGACGGCGGGCGTGTGCTGCGGGCTTATCTGTGGCGTTCTGGCCGAGACCTGAACGAAGCGACAGTCCTGACGGGCCGCGTCGGGCAGGGTATCGCGGTCGTGACCGTCATCTTCGGGCTTTATATCGCGGCGATTCGCGGCGATCTTTTCACCGGCCTCTGGGCGATGATGGTCGGGTTCTTTCTGTTCGATTCGGCGGACGGCATCATCAAAGAGGTCGAAAAGATGTCGCACGTCGCGGTCGAGGACGTGATGATGCTCGCGATCGCGATCGAGCCCGAGACAATACTGCAGGACTTTATCGACCACACGCTGCCGATGTACCGGCAGGGCGTCTTCCCCGTCAGCCGCAACAAACAACTGCTCGGAATGCTGAAACTTGCCGATATGAAAGCGGTCGAGCCGGCCAAACGGCGGACGACAAGCATCGGCGACGTGATGACGGTCGTGACCGGCGACCATTTCGTCGAGATCGGCACCGCCCTGCCTTCGGCAAAGGAGCTTGCGCAAGCGAACGGCATCGGTGCCGTCGGCGTTATCGACCATAACGGAAAGCTCGTCGGCATGATCTTTGGTTAGCTTGCAGACAACCGCTGCGGCCCTGTTTGTGTGATATTCTAGGAAGCGGCAGCGTCCGTTGAGGGTGCCCGGGCGTAGCTTGTTCACCCGTTCGCACCCGACTTTCCCCGTACAAAAGCTTGAAATGGAGCTAGGCGATTACATTCCAACCTGGAACACATTCAGAAATGTCCTCGACATCACTCTGGTGTTCATTATCGTCTACGTCGTACTGAAACTGCTTCGCGGGACGCGGGCGGTGCCGACGATGGTCGGTATCGTGCTGCTCGCATTGCTGTACTGGCTTGCGGTCGCACAGGAGCTTGCGACGCTCGAATTCGTTCTAAGGTCTGCGGTTCTCTACATCGGTTTCGCCATCATCGTTCTTTTTCAATCAGAGATCAGGCAGGCATTGATCTATTTTGCGAACCGCCTTCGCCTGCCGTTGATCCGGCGGCAGCGGAGCCAATTCGGCGGCAATGTTTACGACGAGATCGTGCTGGCGATGACGACGCTTTCGAGTGAGAAGACCGGAGCGTTGCTAGTTATCGAACGCGACGTCGGTTTGAGGAACTTTATCGACTCCGGCGTTCAGCTCGACGCGGTCATAAGCTACGACCTTCTTGTTACGATATTCGACCCGCAGACGCCGCTGCACGACGGTGCGGTCATCATCCGCGACGAACGCATCGCCGCCGCCTCGGTCTTTTTGCCGCTGACAAAAAACCCGGAGATCTCACGCGAACTTGGCACGCGGCACCGCGCGGCGATCGGCATTACCGAGGGCACGGACGCGATCTCGATCGTCGTCTCCGAGGAAACCGGGCTGATCACATGGGTCGAGGGCGGCACTGTGAAACGAAATCTTGATACGACGCAGCTGAGGAAATTGCTGCTCGACGCAATGGAAATTCCGCTCATCCAGCCGAAACGCGAATCGGCAAAAACGATGAGCGAATCGGAATCAGAAATAACGGTTGGCTGACGACAAGAACGCTTGAGACACGAGACCGCATCCATCAAAGACGGCCGGATAAGCAAGGCACTGGTCAAGCAGATCGCGAGAAAGATATTCCTCGAGGACTGGCTGATCAAGCTTGTCGCGCTTGCGGTGACGCTCGCCTTGTGGCTGGGCGTCACGGGCCTGAGCGAACCGATCGACCGCAGGCTGAGCGGCGTGCCGCTGACGCTGCAGTTCTCGAGCGATATGGAGCTGACGAACGCTCCCGTTCAGCAGGTCACGGTCATTGTTACGGGCGACAAGCGGATAGTTTCGCCGATAAACGGCAACGACCTGCTGGTCTCGGTCGACCTGACGGGACTTCAGCCGGGCGAACGCGTGATCCAGCTGATGCCGGAAAATGTCCGCATCGGCCTGCCGACCGGCGTCAAGGTCAAAGAGATACAGCCGAACCGCATCGCCGTAAAGCTGGAACTGGTCGAGCAAAAAGAGCTGGACGTGCAGGTGGAGACCAGCGGCGAACCCGCCGAGGGCTATGAGGTGTATTCGCGTTCGGCGATACCTGCGAAGGTCCGCGTACGCGGGCCGGCGAGCTACGTTCGCTCGCTGACGATGGTCTCGACGGAAAAGATCGAACTTGCGGGAGCAACTCAGGACCTGACGGTAAGGCAGGTCCCGCTGGTAATGGCGAGCTCCGAAAAGACCACGCTGATCGATTCCTACGTTGACGTGATGATAAAGGTCGGCGAAAAGCGGATGGAGCGTATCTATCTCGTGCCCGCGGCAGACGGCAAGCGGGCAACGGTCGTGCTCTACGGCCCGCGGTCGACGTTGCTCGCCATCGAGGCCGAAGACTTGCGGATCGAAAACGCCGATGACGGCAACGGCGGCACCGAACCCCGCGTCGTCCTGCCCCAACAGGCAGGCTCAACGGTCGAGATCAGGAAATTCGAACTCGGGCGTTAATAAATAGAGAACGTATATTCGCGAATGATGACGGAAGGCACCGGCCGGCCGTCAATTTTTTTCGGCTCGAAACGAATGGAACGGGCGGCCGTAAGTACATTCTCATCAAGGCCTGAACCCAACCGTGACAAAAACAAAACTTGCTCAACGCGTCCGCTTGCGGCGAGAAGGATTGCAACACGAATAGCTCCCTGGACGCCGGCCTCGCGAGCTCTGTCTGTATAGCGCGCCATTGGTGTCACAACGATCTTTGGCGGTGTGACACCGGGTTCGGGATCCGGCAACGGGGCACCCGGTCGGGGACGTTCTTTTTTAAAGTAATCGTAGAAAACGGTCAGGCCGTTCAGCTTTTCATCGATCAGGTGTCGGTCTGCCGGTGCCACGCGAGCGACACCTTCGGCGAGAACATCTTTGGCTTCCTTCATCAAGCCGATGTTGCGGGTAATCGCTTCGTAACCGGGATCGCCCCTTAGCTCCTTATTCAGCCGGCCAAGCAGAATTTCCGATCGAAGTGCATATGCCTGAGCATAACCCGGGTGTATTTCGAGAGCCCGTAATGCATCGCGGTCTGCGTCGTCGAATTTTGCTTCCGAAAGCGATGCGGTACCGCGTACGTAGTAAGCGATCGCATTGTTCACATCAAGATCGATAGCACGGGTCGCGGCCTGTTGAGCGCGATTCATTTTGCCCAGTCTTATCCATGCGATGGAAAGATTTGCGTGATAATCGGAGTTCGACGGTGCCAGTTCCACGGCCTTTTCGAGGGCTTTTCGTGCGGCCTTGGGGTCATCGATCCCGAGTCGTGCGAGGCCGAGATAATTCCATAATTCGGCGTTCGTTTTGAAGACCTTGTCTTTGAGTGCGAGTTCTAACCGGCTGGCTGCGGCGGCGTACTGCCCTTGCTTATAAAGTGAAATGCCATGATGTTCAGCAGTCTGTGAAAACGCGACCGAGGCGAGAATAATGATCAATGAAATAATGGAAATCGAATTCTTTAGCATGGGAAACTTGGATAAAAGCATTTGGTGAGAAACAGGGCCGCCAGACTGGCAATATATACAAGAGTGCGAACTGTCATGCGTTAGAAGATAGAGAATGAGTATTCCAGCAATTTGACCGCCGGTACGGGCTGGCCGTCCTTTTTCTGCGGTTCGAATTTGATCGCACGTATTGCTTTCAGAACTTGATTCTCGAGCCCATAACCGAGCGTTTTCAGGAACAGCACATGTTCAACCTTACCATTTGCCCCAAAAAGAATAGCTACGCGGATCGAACCATTCACCCCCTGTCTCTTATACACATCTCCGAGCCCACGAGACAGCGCTGTGTATCT
>JAUCQE010000551.1 GCA_030372865.1 Pyrinomonadaceae bacterium | reverse complement strand
TTCGGAACTCGTCGGCAGCGTCAGATGTGTATAAGAGACAGCGGCAAGACAACGACCGCTATTAATCTCGCCGCGGGGCTTGCTATGTCCGGCAAAAAGGTCCTTCTCGTCGATGCGGACCCGCAGGGAAATGCCACATCAGGTGCCGGAATTCCGCGTAAGGCGGGGCAAAAGAATCTTTATCATGCAATGGCGACCGGCGAATCGGTCAGGGAATTGGTTCAGTCGACTGAGATCGAAGGGCTTTGGGTATTGCCATCGGACAAGAACCTTGCAGGTATTGAGATCGAATTTGCTGAATCCGAAGACCGTGCGCGTGTGCTGAAAAGGCTGCTTGACCCGATACGCGAGTTCTTTCATTACATTATTATCGACTGCCCGCCATCGCTTGGTATCCTGACCGTAAACGGCCTGACGGCTGCGGATTCGCTGCTGGTGCCAATCCAGTGCGAGTATTTCGCTCTTGAGGGTGTAACGGAACTTTTCGATACGCTCGCCCGGCTAAAGCGAGAGTTGAACCCGGATCTTGCCATCGAGGGGCTTTTGCTTACGATGTACGACGAACGGACCAACCTGTCGATGGCGGTCGCGAAAGACCTTCGGGATTTTTATGGCACCCGCGTCCTGCAGACGGTCGTGCCGCGAAACGTCCGCCTGGCGGAGGCTCCAAGCTTTGGAAAGCCGATACTCATTTATGACCCGAAGTCGCGGGGAGCGATCAGCTACTTCGAACTGGCAAAGGAGATTTTGAGCCATGGCTAGAAAACCTTTAGGCCGCGGGCTGAGTGCATTGCTCGGCAGCGACGAGCCGGCGACGGCCGCAACCCCCGCGGTCGTCGAATCGGTAAATGAGATCGACATCGATCTCATCGACCCGAACCCGGACCAGCCGCGGACGCGGTTCACCGATAAAGCTCTCGATGAGCTTGCTCAGTCGATCGCGGTGAACGGCGTCGTCCAGCCGATCGTTGTCCGCAAACTCGGAAACCGCTATCAGATCGTAGCAGGCGAGCGGCGTTGGCGGGCGTCACAGCGTGCCGGCCTGCGTCGCATTCCAGCCGTGGCAAAAGAGGTGGGGGACGATAAGCTGCTTGAGCTCGCTTTGATCGAGAATATCCAGAGGCAAGAGCTGAACCCGATCGAAGAAGCCTCTGCATACCGCAATCTTATTGATTCTATTGGACTTACGCAGGAACAGGTTGCCGAACGTGTCGGTAAGGAACGGTCTCTGGTCGCTACTTCGCTGCGGCTGCTGAAACTCCCGGACGACATTCAAACGCTGATCGCCGAGGAAAAGCTCTCCGCCGGCCACGGCCGTGCTCTGCTGATGAGCGACGACCCGACCGTCCAACGACGTATCGCTCGTGCAGCGATGGAAAAGTCGCTTTCGGTCCGCGAAACAGAGAAAATGGTCAAGGCCGCGGCCTCTAAAAAGACGGCAAATGTTGACAGCAAAGCAGTTAAGGCTGTCGATGACCCGAATGTTAAAGCCGCCGAGACCAAATTAATGCGCCGGTTTGGGACGAACGTCAAGATCCTGCCTAAATCTGCCGGTTCGGGCGGCAGGATCGAAGTCTGTCTCTTATACACATCT
>JAUCQE010000550.1 GCA_030372865.1 Pyrinomonadaceae bacterium | reverse complement strand
CGTTTGATCATCCGTTCGGCGTGGGTGTTTGTGGGGTCGAGTTGTAGGGATCTTTTGTAGTTTTCGATGGCGAGGGGTTTGTTGTTGGTTTCGGTGTAGGCTTCGGCGGGGCTGTCGGAGGTATTTGATGGAAAAGACCGTCGGGCGTGGGAGTGCCCGGCGGCCTTTTTGTTTGCGGTGTTTACGGTTTCGCGTTGTAGAAGGCGATGAAGTCTTTGGTGATGTCGACCTTTTCGTCGGGGATGGCGAGGATGAGGCCGGTGGTGTCCTTTGTGATGTCGAAGATGATCGCGTAGCCTTTCTGCTTGCCGAATTCCTGAAGTGCATTGCCGATCGCCTGGCTGATCGGTGAAGTAGCGGTCGTCAGCCGGCGGTTGTAACGGGAAGTCGCGTCCTCGGCCTTGAATTTGTAATCACGCTGAAGCTTGTCGTATTCGTCGACCTTTTTCGCGAGGTTCGGGTCGTTGCTGGAACGCTGCTGAAGCGCTTTGATCTCGGTCTCCAGGGTCTTTGCCCGCGTGGTGAGTGTTTGCAACTCCGTCTGGATCGCGGCGAACTCGGCATTTACCGACTTGACCGCGTTGACGTACTTCGTAATGCCGCCCGTCTCCTCGCGAAACGCCTGCGTATTTATTACCGCGATCTTAATTCCGCCCGCCGCCGGCACCTGTGCCGACGCCGCAGCCGCAAACGCCAAAGCAAAAAACATCGTGAGGGTTAAAACTGTAAATTTCTTCATTGGATAATCCGTGCTCCTGGAAACTAAATTCTGTGGAAGTACAATTAATGGTGTTCTGTTTCAATTATACGTTCAACTGGGGTCTTTTGATTCTCGTCGAGATATGTTGGTTCGATGGGATATTTCAAGGAAGCACGATTTTCGATCGCCTCGAAGTGCGCAAGGAACTGTTTGACGTTAGCTTTGTTCTTTCCCCAGTCCAGACACTGCGTCACTAAAATGCACTTGCTCTCGATCGTTATCGTGGTCGGCTCATGTAACGAAATCGTAAAACGCTCGCCCCAGGATAGAAGATTCACGCCTATGTCGACCTGAAAGCCACCGTCGGGCCGCTCCATGTAATTCCACCCCAATTTTTCGAACGCAGAAAGCGCGGCTTCCCGTGCCGCTTGCCGCGATCCGATCAACGGCCGAGTGATTCTGTAGTATGCCGGAAATCCAAATGCCATAGCTTGCTATTCTGGGAAAATGTGCGGAATCAGCCGTTTTATGCTGCTCTCGCAGCTAATTACTTGTCGTCGTCTTTCGGCGTGAGGCGGATCATGGCGGACGCTGACTCGTATCGTTCCTCTTCCTCAAAGTCCCGGCCGCGCGATTTTCGCCAGGCAAGCAGTCGCTTGTTCAACGGCGTGAGAACCGTGGCCAGTACTGCGGCGATCAGGACGCTGGCAATGCCGGTGGTCACGAATGACCACCGGGGAAAACCTTCAAAACCGCTCAACTCGGCAATGGCCGGGAGTAGATAAACGGCAGGAAAGACGATCAAATAGGCAACGACCGTGAGCGTACTTTTTCGCATAAGTGTGAAAGATGCGTTCTCTAAATAACCTGAAGTCGACCGTGGACGCCCACCCTCGTAAACCCGTGCGACGGTTTACGCAATCGATTTCCGCATCGGGACCTGCACCCCGTTCTTTTCCGCGAACTCGATCGCTTCTTCGTAACCGGCGTCGGCGTGGCGGATGACGCCCATGCCGGGATCGGTTGTGAGGACGCGTTCTATTCGTTTTGCTGCTTCGGGCGTGCCGTCTGCGACGATGACCTGGCCGGCGTGGAGCGAATATCCGATGCCGACTCCGCCGCCGTGATGGAGCGAGACCCAGGTCGCACCGCCTGCGACGTTTATCATCGCATTGAGATAGACCCAATCGGCGATCGCGTCGCTGCCGTCCTTCATCGCCTCGGTCTCGCGATTGGGTGATGCGACCGAACCGCAGTCGAGGTGATCGCGACCGATGACGATCGGGGCTTTTAACTCGCCGGACGCGACCATTTCTGTCTCTTATACACATCTGACGCT
>JAUCQE010000549.1 GCA_030372865.1 Pyrinomonadaceae bacterium | reverse complement strand
TGGGCTCGGAGATGTGTATATGAGACAGCCGATAGTCGGCTTGAACGATGTAACGCTCACCGACCTTGTAGTGCTTAACCTGATCGCCCACTCCGATGACGCGAACGGTCGCCTCATGACCGGGAACCGTTGGCTTTTCGATCGGCACATAGCTCGAAATTTCCCCTAGGATCGACGGATCGATCCCGTTGATGACCGGTGTCTTTCGCGCGTGTTCGCTGAACTGCTTGAGCAGTTTCATATCCGAAAAGCACAATCCAACCGCCTCGACCTTCACAACGATTTGGAACGGATTCGGACGCGGTGTCGGCTTTTCGGTATTCAGCGTGAGCTGACCAGGACCTACCAATTGAATGGCTGCATGATTCAGGGGAAGTTCGCTCATTTCAATCTCTCTAACTCAACATTACCTGCCCGCCGGTGACGGGAATGGCTTGGCCGGTTTCATAATCCTGCTCGAACACGTAATATACGGCTCTCATTACGTCCTCAGGTGTGCATCCGCGTCCCATCGGCACTTTTGCTTCATAGAATCGCTTCACATCCTCGATGGTCTTTGCGCCGGGAACCTTGCCCGTTCGCAGATACTGCGCGAATAAGCCATTCTCGGGATCGGCCCACAGCGGACCGTCGAAGAAATTGCCCGGGCAAATCGAGTTGACCTTGATGCCATCTTCGACGAGTTCCATCGCGAACGATTGGGTTAAACCGATACCGCCAAACTTACTGCCTGCATACGCGCCGTTTCGGTTCGAGCCCTCCAAGCCGGACTTCGAGTTGATCTGGATCACATCGGTCCAACGTGCAGGATCGCATTGGCGCGACATGGCGAGGATCGGGGCGCAAGCCTGAACGCAGACGAAATAACCGATATAGTTGACCCGAGTGACGAACTCGAAATCGCGGATCGGTTGAGTTTTCACGCTTTCGGCTTTCAAGACGCCGGCGTTCGAGATCAGCGCATCGAAACCGCCAACCCTTCGCACCGCATGGTGAACGGCGTCGCGAGCCGATTCGGTGCTTGTAACGTCCATTACAACAC
>JAUCQE010000548.1 GCA_030372865.1 Pyrinomonadaceae bacterium | reverse complement strand
CGTCAGATGTGTATAAGAGACAGTAAATATCCAGCCGTTAGCAGTAGATGTCGCATGCACCGACGACGCACTTCAGGTCGCGCTTGCCGACGGACGGGCGATCTCGGTCCCGCTCGACTGGTTCCCGCGTCTCGAAGGCGCGACGCCGAAAGAACGCAAGAGCTGGCGGCTCATCGGCGGCGGGCTCGGCATCCGCTGGGAGGCACTGGACGAAGATGTCTCGGTCGAAAATCTCCTCCGTTTTCGCTAGTCCCGCGTTTCATTTCTATTCAACCCCCGTTTTCATTGAACCTCTCGGCAACGCGTCCGCTTGAGTGTTAGAATTGTGTCCTGACCACAATGGAAATCATCGTCGGCACAGCCGGACACATCGATCACGGCAAGACCTCGCTCATCCGCGCGCTCACGGGCACGGACGCCGACCGCCTGCCCGAAGAAAAGCAACGCGGCATCACCATCGACATCGGCTTTGCGGAGCTTTCGATCGGCAACAACCATTTCGGTTTTGTCGACGTCCCCGGCCACGAGCGTTTCGTAAAGAACATGCTCGCCGGAGCCAGCGGCATCGACCTCGTTCTGCTCGTCGTCGCCGCTGACGAAGGCGTAATGCCGCAGACGCGTGAGCACTTTGAGATCTGCCGGCTGCTTGGCCTCACGCACGGTATCGTCGTGCTTACAAAAGCGGACCGCGTCGATGAAGAAACGCTCGAGCTTGCCCGGCTCGATGTAGCCGATCTCGTGGTGGGGTCGTTTCTCGAAGGCGCACCGGTCGTCGCGGTGAGTTCCGTGACCGGACAGGGGATCGAAGAGCTGAAAGCCGAGCTCGTCCGCTCTGCCGCAATGGTCACGGGGAGAGATGCCAGCCGCGTGACGTTATTGCCGATCGATCGAAGCTTTTCGGTAAAAGGATTTGGGGCCGTCACCACCGGAACGCTCGCAAGCGGAGACGCAGCCGAGGGCAGCGAGCTTGATCTTTTCCCGGCCGGCCGTCGAGTCCGCGTCCGTGGCGTGCAGATACACGGTCGCAAGGTCGCGGCCGCACACGCCGGGCAGCGAACGGCATTGAATCTCGGCGGCATCGATTATTCCGAGATAGAACGCGGGATGGTCCTCGCCGAACCCGGCACGATCCGCCCGACGCAGATATTTGCAGCCGAGGTCGAGGTGCTCCGCGACGCACCGCGTCCGCTCCGAACGCGGCAGCGCGTCCGCGTCCATATCGGAACGGCAGAAGTGCTTGCCCGAGTATTCGTCGTGAACGAGGCGAGCGAGATAGCACCCGGCGATAGCGGTTTGGTCCAGCTCAGCGTTGAAACGCCGGTCATTGCCCTGATGGGCGACCGCTTTATTGTCCGCAGCTATTCCCCGCAGATGACCATCGCGGGCGGCAGCGTCGTCCTGCCGTCTATCGAAAAACTCCGCCGCCGCGACATCCCCGCGGCGTCCGCTCAGTTCGGGCAGATCCTTGCGGCCCGCGGCGATGCCGCACAGACCGTCCGTCTCCTAATCGAACGGTCGGATGCGGCCGGCACCACTTTTTCGGATCTTCAGTCGGCGACGGGCTGGAAACGCGACACCCTTTCAAATGCTATAACCGAGACCGAGCGGGCGGGAAGCATCGCCCGAACCGGCGAGCGTTACCTGGCGGCTGAGGTTTTCGGAGAGCTCCAGGACGAAACCCTCAGGATGCTTACGGCTTTTCACGAAAAAGAGCCTCTCGCCCCCGGACTTTCGCGTGAGGCGATCCGCGA
>JAUCQE010000547.1 GCA_030372865.1 Pyrinomonadaceae bacterium | reverse complement strand
TCGGCGGCAACCTCCATGCCGTCCGCGCTCATCTCGCCGATGATCTTATTGACGATGCTCTGCCGTTGTTCGGGAGTTTCTTCGTAGATCTCCTCGATATACTCAAGTCCGAGCCACGAATCGTCGGTCTCGACATCCGGCACCTCGATCATCGACGCAATAAATAACGCGTCGTCGACCGTCATCTCGCCGGAGGAAAGGTCGGCCTGCTCGATGAACTCGGCAGCAGCCTCTTTGCCTTGTGCACGGAGCTCGCTGGCTATCTGTTCCTGGCCGCGTTCCTTTTCAAAGAACTCGCGTTTGGTTTCGGCGGCCCGCCGTTGGGCGTCGGGCGTCCGTGCCGGGTTGGCGATGATCGCGTCGATGATCGCGGGGTTTTGGATCAGCAGCTGTTGATTAAGGGAAAGCAACTCGAGCAGGTCGCCATTTGGCGTGGTGCGTGCAAGCTTGACGAGTTGCGGTGCCGGCGTTTTCGGGTTCTTGATGACCGATTCGTGTGCCTGCTTCGGTGCAGCGGGCTGGCCGGCGAAATACTCAAGCACGGCGACAGCGACGTCCGGCGAACCGAGCACCGAGTGAAGAGCCCCTTCCTCTTGCGATTGAAGAGCACTCTTCGCATTTGCGGCGAGTTCCGGGTCGTCCTTTCCGGCAAAAGCTACCAGGATCTCGAGCAGATCATTCTGCGGCAACGGCAGTATCCCGCGGGACGCGGCTACCTGTGCAGGACGCGGGGCAGTGCCGCCGATCAATGCGGCGACGACCGGATTGGTCGATTCGATCTGTAAGGACATATACGAAAACCGGAAGTGTAATACAGTAGGATCGGTGAACGGGCACGGCCCGTGGGAAGCCGTTACGCCTATTTTAACACACAAGGGGACACTCTTGACTACGACTTTCTCGTAGCATAACTTTAGCTGTACGGGTTTTCACAATCTGACCGAAACTGCGGCGGGCAACACCGCCTTTTAATTTGTAACAATGGTAAAACAGCAACTTGAATCACTGATCGATTCGAACGACGCAAAGATCGGTGTAATTGGGCTTGGATACGTCGGGCTGCCGCTGATCGTGGAGTTCGGCCTGAAGGGCTTTGAAGGGATCGGCTTCGAGGTCGACGCGAAAAAGGCGGACGACATCAATGCCGGGCGTTCCTATATCGTTGACGTCAGCGACGAGAACGTAAAGAAATGCGTTGACGCCGGAAAGCTCACGGCGACGACGGATTTCGGCCGTCTTGCGGAATGCGACGTGATAATAATCTGCGTTCCGACGCCGCTGAGGAAAACGAAGGACCCGGACATGTCATACATCCTTGCCGCGGGTGATGAGATCTGTAAATACATGCGGCGGGGCCAACTCGTGATCCTCGAATCGACGACCTATCCGGGCACGACCGATGAGGTGCTGCAGCCGATGTTCGAGGAGAAGGGATTCAAGCTCGATGAGGATTTCCTGCTAGCGTTTTCGCCGGAACGCGTCGACCCCGGCAACCCGCAGTTCCAGACGCACAATATACCGAAGGTCGTCGGCGGCGTGACGAAGGATTCGACCGATGTCGCGTCTTTGCTTTACGGCAAGATCGTCAACCAGGTGCACTCCGTTTCTTCGGCCCGCGTCGCCGAGGCTTGCAAGCTGTGGGAAAACACGTTCCGAGCGATCAACATCGGAATGGCAAACGAGATGGCGAAGGTCTGCAACGCTCTCGGCATCGACACGTGGGAAGTTGTCCGCGCCGCAGCGACGAAGCCATTCGGCTTTATGCCGTTCTTTCCGGGGCCGGGCATCGGCGGGCACTGCATTCCGCTCGACCCGCATTATCTCTCGTGGAAGGCACGCCAGCACGGGTTCGATTCGCAGTTCATTTCGCTCGCGGAGCAGATAAATTCGTCAATGCCGCGATACGTGGCCGGGCTTGTTCGCGATGCGTTGAACGAGGCGGAGAAGTCGGTCAAGGGCTCGAACATCTTGATCCTCGGCGTGGCGTATAAGAAGGACATCGACGATATGCGCGAATCGCCGGCACTTTCGATCATCGACCTTCTGCGATCACGCGGAGCCGAGGTGAAATACCACGACCCGTTCGTTTCCGAGGTGACCTTTGACCACGCATATACAATCGGCGACGGTGAGCCGCTTTACAACGAAGAACTGACCGATGAGCTGCTAGCAAATTCTGATTGCGTCGTGATTTGCACCGAGCATTCGGAAGTGGATTACAGCCGTGTCTGCGAGAAAGCGAAGCTTATCGTCGATACACGCAACGCGCTCAACGAAGACACGCGTAATGGCAGTAAGGCGAGGGTCGTCCGGCTTTAGGACTTAAGCTTATAGATATTAGGAAAAGCCCCGAAGCCGTAAATGCTTCGGGGCTTTTTTTGGTTTTCGGCGACGCCGTTATTTGGCTCCGCTGTTGGATGAGTTCGCGTTTGCCGCGGCTTTGTTAGCTGCGGCCGGCGAGCCGGACGAGCTTTCCATCGGATAGCCTGCGTTCTTCCATGCGGCGGTCCCGCCGAGAAGTGCGTATGCGTTAGTGATCCCTTTCTTTTTCAGTTCGTGTACCAGACCGGCACTTGAGTTTTCGGCCGGTCAGGAACAGTAGGCAATTATCTTCTTGCCTTTCGGGAGCGTGTCGGCCTTTGCGAGCTCTGACGTGTCGCCGATGTTGATCGCACCTTTTACGTGCTCTTCCTGATACGAAACACCGGGACGCGTATCTACAAAGATCGCATTACCGGCGTCAAAGTCTTTCTTCGCATCCGCGAGCGAGATGCGCTCGACGTCCGGATACGGGATCGCGGGCTCCGACGGTTTCGAAGCGTTTGCAGGCGCGTTCGCCGGTGCCTTATTGGCATTGGCGACCGGCTTATCGGCCTCGGCACATCCGGCCGCGAATGCAGCGGCGGCGAGTGCGAGGGTTAAAAAGGTCTTTCGCATTAATTCCTCCTGTTCGTGTTACTTTTCGCCAAAGGCGGCAAGCACCTCATCCGCGTGCTCGCCGACCTTGACCTTATCAAAGATTTTAACGATCTTGCCCTTTTCGTCTATCAGGAAGGTCTTGCGGTGAGTACCCATGTACTTTTTGCCGTACATGCTCTTTTCACCCCAGACGCCGTATTTTTCGACGATCTCCTTATCTGTGTCCGCGATCAGGTCGAAGGGCAGGTTGTATTTCGTAATGAACTTTTGATGCGACTTTTCGTCGTCGATCGAGACGCCAAGCACCTTGATGCCCTTTTCTTTAAAGACGTCGTCCGAATCGCGGAACGAACAGGCCTCTTTTGTGCATCCGGGCGTGTCGTCCTTCGGGTAAAAATAGAGCACCACTCGGCTGCCTTTCAGAGCAGACAATTTTACAGTGTTGCCGTTTTGATCTTTTGCCTTAAAATCGGGGGCTTTGTCGCCTTCTTTCAGCATATTCAGAGCTATTTCACCTCTCTCGAAATTGTATCATCCGGCCGCCCACCGTTTAAGCCGACGTCCGACGCTATTTCTTTCGTCCGAAATTCCATCTTAGACCCGTCGTGAAAAGAAAATCATTCTTTTTTGCGTTTCGCAGCGGGTCGTTATTGAAACGGTCGCCTACCGTGAATTGCCAGCCGATGCGTTTCGTTATGTCAGCCGTGAGCGTCGTATCGAAGATAAAACGGTACTCGTTGCGGTCGGTAAAATTCTGGAAAAAAGTGAACGTCTGCTGAAGTTTCAGGCGTTCGTGAAAGCGGTGTTTGAGCGTGTTGCCGGCGAGTGCCTCGGGTGTGTCGGTATTCGGGCCCATCTGCCACGTGCGGTTCCAGGCTCCGCCGACCAGAAATTCTAACTCGGTCGTTTCATTTCTTACTGTCTTATGGCCGAGACCGCCGCCGACGACGGAGCGGAAGTTTAGCCTTTTCGGCCGGTCGCGTTCGAAATCGTAGGAGCCGAACATGAACACGCGGTCGTTTATGTCACGGTCGTAGCGTAGCCCGCCCCAAACCGCATTTTGAGTGGTAACGCTGGTGCCGGAATTTCGGTTACTGTTCCAAAGGCTTCGGGCATAGACCGTTAGTTTATCGTCACTCCCGGTCTTGATCGCCCGGATGCCCGTCGTCGCCGTGGTCTGTTTGGTGTTGCCGCTCGTATAGCTGAACCCGACACTCGCGTTGCCCTCCCAGCCGCTTGTCAGCCCCCAATATTTATCGCCTCCAAATAGACGCGGAGCGGGCTCCGGAGGCGGAGCGGCCTTCGCCGCAGCAGCCACCTTTGGCGGAGCCGCAACCGGTTTAACGGCCTCAGGAGCGGCTGTTTTCGGAAGTGTTGCCTTCTCCGGCTCCGCAGCGGCGGATTCTCCCGTAACTCTTTCGACATGCGAGGCCGCGATCGTGATCTTCCCGGCGTATTCCGTCTCCACCACTATTGCCTCGCCGGTCTGCGAAACTATCTTGCCGCTGACGCGGTCGCCGTTCTTCAGCATGATCTCCTCGGCAAATACTTCCGCGGCGAACACGAGGATCAAAACAGGCAATAAAAGCCTTAAAACAAGTCCGGGCATCACATTGGTTCCTGATGTTAGGGTGGCAGGCACTGCTTTATACGGTGCCCAAAATCATAAGTTTATCATTATGACGCCGGGTTCGTGAATTAGGCTGAGTTATGGTTCCCGCCCGGGCCGTTTGACGCGGCCGGCTGCCGGCAATACCGTTTATGGTTGGAACGATGAAGCGAATTTCCGAGAAAAAGGGCTTGGCGATATTGCGCGAACTTAAGGACACGCTTGCTGCAGAGGTCCACGAAGGCTACGAGCACCGAGCAAAAAGCTGCGATGTGTGCGAAACGCCGGGGGCATGCTGCCTTGACGAGCATTTCGTGAACGTGCACATCTCGCCGCTCGAGGGCGAGGCGATCATCGGCGTGTTGGAAGGGCTGCCCGAAGACCGGAAGGTCAAGGTTCTGCGGCGGGTCGATGCGGTAATTGAGAAATACGGTTTGGAAGACGGCGAAGATACCTTTGATAAAACCTACGCGTGTCCGCTCTTCGAGAAGGGAACCGGATGTCTTGTTCATGGGAAGGCAAAGCCGGTTCCGTGCATCGTGCATGCGTGTTATGAGCGAAAAGAGGATCTCCCGCCGGCTTCGTTGACTGCCGAACGGGAGATCGAGGTCGATGAACTTAACCGGCGCGTTTACGGACGCCGTGATGCATGGCTTCCGCTGCCGGTCATGCTGAAACGGCGGGCGAAGATTTAAGCTTTCCGCCGACGATGGCCATCGGTATCAAAAGAGCGAGAAAGATCAGGTGGTACCAAACCGGCAGATAGTTCCAATACATCCCCTGGATCGCGATGCCGAATAATAACAGCAGGACACCGAGGATGAGCGGCGATCGGCGATTTTCACCGGCAATGACCGCAGCGAGGAAACCGCTCATGATCGTGATAAGAATGCTGCGTACTAAATGCATCACCAAAATCGTGGTCTCGGCGGTGAATGGGTCATTGTTTTTTGTCGCTTTCTCAAACGCGAGTTGGTGTGCCCCGTACCAATCGGGCATCGCGGTCATTAATACCTGATCGCTGCCGATCCACATAATAGACCACGCAATAAACCCGGCAACCGCCGCCAAAATGATTCTGACCATAGTTTCTCCTGTTAGCTAAACATAGAATTTCGCACGAGTTCGGCTGACTAATTAAAGTACGTGCCCGATGGAATTTGCTTTTCGAAATTTAGTCAGGGTGCGGGAAGCTCAGGCGGATTATAGGCGAAAACTTCGATCTGCACAATACCGTTCTTTGCCAGTTGGGGAACGAAAAAGAGCGGGATATGAACCCGCTCTTTTGTTGCCCGCTTTTACGAAGAAAGTTACTTGATGTTCAGTTCGAAGGGAAGCAGCGTCATTGCCTCGCCCTGCCTCATCCGGTCCATCAGTTGAGCATATCGCAGTGCCCGGCGGGCTTCTGCGGGCAGCGAGTCGGCCAATGCCTTTTGGGCTGCCTGCTCGGCGGCGACCGTCGATTCTTCGCTGCCGAACATCGTTTGGAAGAACGGTTTCGGGGCCGGGAAAACAACGCGGCGGACGTCCTTGTCGGCAGGCAGGTTCGCGATCTGTTTCGCTAGATCGATAGCCTTTTCGAGGCCGCCGAACTCATCGACCAATCCGTTTGCTTTTGCCTGAGTTCCGGTCCAGACACGGCCCTGGCCGACGGTGTTCGCCTGTTCGAGCGACATCTTGCGGCCTGCGGCAACCTTCGGAATGAAGTTGTTGAAGTAGATGTTGTTGGTCTGCTCCTCCATCTTCGCACGCTCTTCCGGCGTCCATTTTTCGCTCTCGCGGAAAATACCCGCGTTCTTGCCGCGGAGTACGTATTCGTTGGTTATGCCGAGCCAGTCATAAAGGCCCTTAACTATCGGCTTGCCGACGAACACGCCGATCGAACCTGTTAGCGTCGACGGTTGGGCGACGATCTTGTCTGCATTGGTCGAGATGTAGTAACCGCCTGAGGCGGCGACGTCGGACATCGAGACGACGACCGGTTTGCCCTTAGCCTTTGCGTTCTCGATCGCACGCCACATCAGGTCAGACGCGAGTGCCGAACCGCCGGGCGAATCGACGCGAAGCACGATCGCCTTGATTGTCGTGTCGGCCGCAGCGTCGTTTATCGCTTTGACGACCGTGTCCGAACCGACCATCGAACCGCCGAACGGACTGTCGTTCGAAGAACCGGTCGTTATGGCACCGGAAGCAAAGATCACCGCCACGCGTTCGCCGTTGTTGAGCCCAAGCGAGTCGGATGTGATCTCGCGGTACTGCCCGCCGCTGATGGTGCGAAGCGGATCTTCTGCCTTGTAGCCGAGCTGGGTCTTGAGTTCCTCGTGGACTTGGTCGATGTACAACGCACCGTCGATCAAGCCCTGTTCCTTTGCCTGAGTCGCGTTATACGGTGCACCGTCGACGATGGCCTGCACGTCGCCGGCATTCTTCCCGCGCGACTCCGAAACCGCTGTGGCAAAACGCGTCTGGTATTCGTCGAGGACGGCATTGATCACCTCACGCTGGCCCTCGCCCATTTCCTTTCGCGTGTACTGGTCCGGTGCGTTCTTGTATTTCGGGCCGATCTGGATGACCTCAGCCTCGATGCCAAGTTTGTCGAGCGAGCCCTTGTAGAACATCGCCTCGGCGGCGAAACCGTTGATCCAAAGGTCGCCCGGCGGCGGCAGGAAGATCTTGTCGGCGGCGGTCGCGATGTAATAATCACGGTTCATGCCCATTTCCATATAGGCATAGACGGGCTTGCCGGAAGCGCGCAGATCCTTGATCGCGTCGCGGAGTTCATCTGCCTTGCCCCAACCGATCGACGGAAAATTAATGTTGAGTAGCACGGCACCGATCCGGTTGTCGACCTTTGCCTTTCGCAGTTGGGTCAAGAGCCCCGTGAAGCTTTGTTTCTGGCCGATGCCCAGAGCCTTCTGAAGCGGGTCCTCCGGCGCGTAGTCCGGCAGGTCGCCGGAGACGTTTAGAACGAGGACGCTGTTATTAGGAACGCTCGGCCTGCCGATCGAATCCGCTACCAGCAGCAAACCGATGACTGAGACCAGAACGAAGGCGACCAGAACGCCGCCGAGGATAAGTATTACCTTTGTTGTTTTTGATGCTGCCATTTTAATTGTCCGCTGCGCATACTTCCGCCCGCGGTTTCTGTTATCTGATACGACAAAAAGAGTAAAAAGGTTTATTAGGCCGGGATTTCAGAAGCCTTTATATTTTCGCAAATTATAAGGTTCACGGCACCCGCTGCCTTACGGCGGATCTCGGTCACAATTAGGCCGCTCTTCGCCGCGATCTCGGCGGTCCGGCGGTTGAAGTGGTCGTCGATGAGAGCGACAGTCGCCGCACTCACGACGTCGAATACCGAACCGAGAAAACCCTCGGGCCTGACGTGCTCGAGCAGTACGATCCGCCCGCCGGGCCGGACGACGCGGCGCAGTTCGGCAAATCCCGCGGCCGGGTCAGGAACCGAACAGAAAACCAGCGTTGCAAATGCTGCATCGAAACTATTTGCGGGAAAGGGAAGAGATTGCACGTCGGTTTGTAAAAGATGGTTCGAGTGCCGGCGTGTCACTGCGATGTGGAGCATCTCGTGCGATAGTTCGCTTGAAACGGCCCGCCGCGACTGCGGATAAAAGGCGAAATTTGCACCGGTTCCACAGCCGACCTCGAGGATCTCGGCGTTTTTAGGAAGCTCTGCAAGTGTCTCGGCACGCCATCTCGCGAGAAAGCGTTTTTCGAACGGGGCGAAGAGCCGGTCATAGAACTTCGCAAATCGGTCGTAGGTCGGCTGCATTTGAGCTGTATTTTACCGCATTACATGCACTTTATGCTGTTTCGCTTTGGGCCGGTGGCGAAGTATAATCGGAGATTCGCTGCCGGCCCGGTTTGCGAAAGCCCGTTAGTAGATTGACCTATGGCAAAGAAAGGTGCGGTCCTCATCTGTGATGACGAAGAGATAATGCGCGACGTGCTGGAGACTATTCTCTCCGCCGCCGGCTATAAGGTCGATCTCGCAAAAACGGGCGAGGAGGCTCTCGAGTGCTACGCCGACCATGCCTATGACGTCGTTCTGATGGACGTCTCGATGCCCGGCATCGGCGGACTGACCGCGCTTGAAGAGTTGATAAAACTCGACCCGGAAGCGGTCGTGCTGATGATCACGGCGTTTGCGACCTTCGACACGGCGATCTCTGCGTGGGAAAAAGGTGCGACCGGGGTGATCCGCAAGCCGTTCCAGAACGAGCAGATCCTCTCATTCGTCGCAAAGGGTGTAAAGAAACGCCGCAAGGAAGAGGAACGCCAGACTCTGCGTCAGGTAATGACGCGTTCGGTAAAGCGTGACGCGATCGTCGGGCGTTCGGAGAAGATGGAGGACATCTTCCGCCTTGTCGAACGCGTTGCTCCTGCCCGTTCGACCGTTCTGATCACCGGCGAAAGCGGGACCGGAAAGGAACTACTTGCAAAGGCGATCCACGAAGCGAGCCCTCGAGCGGACCGGCCGTTCGTCGTCGTCAACTGTTCGAACATCCCGTCGGAATTGCTCGAATCGGAGCTCTTCGGCCACACCAAAGGCGCGTTTACCGGCGCAGTCGCGGCAAAGAAGGGGCTGTTCGAAGTTGCAGATACGGGCTCGATCTTTCTTGATGAGATCGGTGACCTGAGGCCCGAGACGCAGGTCCGCCTTCTTCGTGTAATCCAGGAACGCGAGTTCACGCCGATCGGAGAGACCACTACGACGAAGGTCGACGTCCGCATTATCGCCGCGACGAACGTAGACCTGAAAGAGGCGGTCAAGACCGGCACATTTCGTGAAGACCTCTACTATCGTCTTTCGGTCGTGCCGATCGAACTTCCGGCACTGCGGCAGCGTCCCGAAGATATTCTGCCGCTCGCGAAACACTTCATCCGGAAGTACAACGATGAGAACGGCCGTGAGATCTCCGAGAACCTTTCGTCCGAGGTGCTCTCGCTGCTCGAGAACTATCACTACCCGGGAAATGTCAGGGAACTAGAGAATATCATTGAACGCGCGGTCGTCATTGCCCCGACAGACGAGCTCACCGTCGACTGCCTGCGCCCGGAGGTCCGCGACCCCGAGGCCGCGAGGGCTTTGATCCAACAAACGGAAGGAGCGTCCGGCGACATAGACATCGCTCGCGGAGTGAACTTCTACGACGAGGTCAAGAAGTTCGAGATCGATCTCATTCGCCGAGCCCTCGACCAAACCGGCGGCCACCAATCCCGCGCCGCCCGCCTCCTCGGCCTGAACGCAACCACCCTCAACTCAAAGATAAAGACCTACAACATCCAGGCGAGGTCATAGCTCTGCCTCAAGAACACGGGCTTCAACCGGCTTGATAAACCGCGCACAAACCTTGTCGTTCGCTGCATGGGCCACTGCGAGAAATACTGACCGACGTTGCCAAATATTCAAAATTTTGAAGAAATCTTCAAAGTTATATAGCAGCAGGCGATTCCATGAAGGGTAATTTGCTGAAAGCGTTGAGGTTAAGAAAGCATTAACTATTGGCACAGTAGTTGAACCATCTTCGGCGTCTCACACCCTATTTTTAATTTATTTCCTGTTTGATACGTCATTATCAACAAACCAGGAGGACAAAAATGAAAAGGTTTTTAACCGCCTTTTTGCTGGTCACCTTCAGTGCAGTTATCGCTTTCGCACAGGGTACGACGGGCCGCTTATCCGGTACCGTTTCGAGCCCTGACGGAGTGCTGCCTGGTGCCACAGTTGTCGCACGCGACAACGCGACCGGCAAAGAGACGACCACCACGACCAACGAGCAGGGAGCTTACCTGTTCCCGCAAATGGAGTTTGGTACCTACACGGTTCGTGTAACGGCCCAAGGCTTCAAAACCCTCGTTGGAAACGAACTAAAGATCGACGTCGGTCGCGACACTACGTGGAACGCGACGCTTGAGATCGGTGAAGTGACCGCAGAGGTCGTCGTTACGGCCGGTGCGGACGTGATCACTTCCGATTCCGCGCAGGTCAGCAACACGGTCAGCCCGCAGCAGATCCTTTCTCTGCCGCTGATCGCCCGCAGCCCGCTAACGCTAACCACGCTCCAGTCCGGTGTTCAGAGCAACCCGTTCCAGGGAACGTCGATCAACGGCATGCGTACGTCGATGACGAACATCACGCGCGACGGTATCAACATCCAGGATACCTTCATCCGCTCGAACGCTACGGACTTCGCTCCGGGCCGTCCGTCAGTGGATGACACGGCCGAGTTCACTATCACAACCTCGAACCAGGAAGCCGATCAGGGCTACGGCGGTTCACAGATCCGTCTTGTGACCCCGCGTGGTACGAAAGATTTCAGCGGAGCATTGTTCGCCTACAACCGTAACTCGGCATTCGCCGCGAACAACTTCTTCAACAATCGTTCGGGACTCCCGATTCCGTACCGTAACCGTAATCAGTACGGCGGAAAGATCAGCGGCCCGATGCCGGTTCCCGGCCTTGGCGAAGGCACCCCGGTACTTTTCAAGGACAAAGGATTTTTCTTCTTCGCATACGAAGGAATCAAGGATCCCGTGACCTCGGCTGCAACGCGCACGATCTTCCTGCCTGCGGCTCGAACGGGCGGATTCTCATGGCGTCGTACGAACAGCACGGCGGTAACGCCCTATTGCCCGTCGCAGGCGATCGGCAGTATTTGTACGATACCGAATATCCTTGATTTCGCACGAACGACTCTTGGAAATACGAGCATTCCTGCAACGATCGACCCGATCGTTCAGCAGCGGGTTCTGGCGTTGATGCCGACGGCCGGAAACACCACCGGCGGTGATGGAATTAACACGACCGGCTATCGCATGAACAGAGCGTCCGATCAGGAACGCGATCAATACTCGGCTCGCGTTGACGTAGACATAACGGAAAAAGATTCGATCCTGTTCATCTACAACTACAACTTCGAGACGAATTTGCGTCCGGACGTTGACACGAGCGGTTTCACGTTCACTCCGGACGTCGACCAAACGTCTGACAACCGTCAGTTCACGACCGCTTATCGCCGCGTCTTCAGTTCGAACTTCGTTAACGAAGCTCGGTTTGGCCTCTTTACCAGTGAAGTGCCGTTCGCCGCGACGTATCAGAAGCCGGCCTTCCACCTTACGCATGGTGTAGTGACCCATCCCACGACAACATTCATGGACCAGGGCCGCAACACCAAGGCGTTCAACTTCCAGAACAACTCGGACTGGATCTTGGGTAAGCACAGCTTGAAGTTCGGCGGACAGCTTCAGTACTTCAAGGTCAATGCTTACAATGATGCTGGCATCATTCCGACCTACAACCTCGGAACCGGCACGGCTACCCCGTCGCTTTCGACAACGAATTTCGCCAGCATTGGTGGAATCAGCACGACAGAGCTCGGCACAGCAAACGGCATGTTGGCTCTGCTTGGCGGCATTATCAACAGCGGCCAGCAGTCCTTCAACGTCCAGAGTCTTGCAACGGGCTACGAAGCCTCGCGCCAGATCGAACCGCTCCGTCACGCGAACCACGCGCTTTATGTTGCCGACCGTTGGCAGGCAATGCGGGGCGTTACGCTTTCGCTTGGTCTTCGTTGGGAACTTTATCCAGCACTTCGTCAATTGAACAGGATCGCTCTTGAACCTGTGATCGATGATATTGATAACCCGCTTCCGTCGCTTCTGCGTCAGAACGGAACTTACAACGTCATCGGTGGTAATGCGGGTAAAGAGGATGCGTTCTATCGCACGCAGTGGGACAACTTCGCACCGAATTTCGGTGTGGCATGGACGCCCAGTTTTGAATCGGGCATCGGCAAAATGATGTTCGGCAGCCGTTCGGTTATCCGTGCCGGTTACGCACATGCATTCGCAAATGACTCGATCATTACTTCGATCAGGAACGCAGCTCTCGGTAACCAGGGCCTGGCTCGTACGGCATTCGCCGCTTTGAACCCTTTGACGAACGGTACAGCCCTGAACAGCCGTCTGTCGAACCCTGGATTCCCGATCCCGCCGGTTACCCCTGGTACGTTGATCCAACCTCCGCGTACGTACTTGCAGAACAACGGTGCAGGATTCTCATATTTTGGAACGATCTTCGCGATCGATCCGAAGATCGAGGTTCCGCGTACGATTCAGTACAGCCTTGGCTGGCAGCGTGAATTCTGGGGCAACACGGCGTTCGAGGTCCGATACGTCGGAACCAAGAGCAACAACCTCGTTCGCAGCGTTGACTACAACCAGATCGACGTTGTCAATAATGGTTTCACCGCAGACTTCATGCGTGCATTGAACAACGTCCGCTTGTGCGACGCGTTGAACGCAACCACGCCGAACAGCTGCACAACCGGTGCTAACTACAACGCGGCAATTACCGGCAGCGTTCCCCTGACGATCTTCCCGACGATGCCGGGTGGTGGTCTTCTTACCAACGCAACGATCCTCGGTCTGATCCGTTCGGGCGTACCTGCAGACCTTGCACTGACGTATATCCAGAACAACCTGAATAACCATCCGACGGTGGCTAATCCGAATCTGGTTCCCTCAGTCAAGTTCCTTCCTAACCCTGCATCGGGTGTTGTCAACTTGCTCTTTAACGACGCAAGCTATGAATACAATTCGCTGCAGACGGAAGTCCGCCGCCGATTTTCGAACGGACTGTACTTCCAGGCAAACTACACGTTCTCGAAGAACCTGACGGACGCGGTCGGTACCAGCCAGACATTGGTTGAGCCCTACCTCGACAACAACCGTCAGGAACTCGACCGCTCACGCGCCGACTTCGACCAGACGCATACCTTCAACTTCAACGGCGTGTACCAACTGCCGTTCGGTCGTGGTAAGCGTTTCCTCGATTACGGAGCAGGCTGGGATAAGCTGTTTGGCGGCTGGGAGCTCTCAGGACTTGTTCAGTGGGCGACGGGTGCACCGATAACCTTCATCGATCCTCGCGGAACATTCAACCGTGGTGGACGTTCAGGCCGTCAGACCCCGAACACCACCCTGACCAGCGATGAGATCCGTTCCCTGATGGGTATTTACGAGGCGAACGGAAGGATCTACTGGATCGATCCGTCGATCCTTAACTCAGCAGGACGCGCTGCAGGCGGTTTTGGTGCGGCTCCGTTCGCAGGCCAGGTCTTCTTTAACGTTGACCCGGGCCAGGTCGGAACCCTTGGTCGTACGATCGTTAACGGTCCTGCGAACTTCAACATCAACGCAGCACTTCTCAAGAACATCCGTTTCACGGAAACGATGAGAGTGCAGCTTCGTGCGGAGGCGTTCAACCTTCTGAATAATGTTAACTTCTTTAACAATACTCAGTTTGCTGATATCAACTCCACCACGTTTGGTCAGATCACAAGTGCCGGTGCTGCACGAACAATGCAGTTTGCTATCCGCTTTGAGTTCTAGGACATTGACCATCTAGGTTTTTTGCCCGCCGGCGAGATCCGGCGGGCTTTTTTGTTTGAGCGCGCGAACGCAGATAGGTAGGAGGCTCGGGCAGACTTCTCCATTTTTTTGAATAGAATATTGAATTCTTGGATTGAGAGAAAAGACCGATGCGAGAATCGCGGAAAAGTTTGCCTCATGTTAAGAAATTGATATCTTCTCTGGCCACAATAAGATGCGCCGGAATGTCGGTGCCCGCCATGACACAGGATCCTCGAAAACTCACAGGTATGCCTGTTGCCTTACTAGGGGTGCTCGCACAACAGGTCGCGATTTTGTGAGCACAAGATTGCGACGTTTTATTTTCAAGGAGGTTAAGATGTACCAAGCTCACCTAAACAGGTTGACGTCTGCGTCGGCCTACCGCGGATCGATCTTCTTTCTGCTTGCGATCGCGGTACTTACTCTTTCTACTGCAACAATTTTTGCACAAGGCACACGCGGTACGATCAGCGGAACGGTCCGCGACCCGAATGGCGCTGTCGTACCGAATGCAACTGTTCGACTGATCGATCCGGCACGCAATGCCGAGGTTAGAACTGTTCAATCGAACACTGACGGCGAATACCGATTCGTCGAGATCGAGCCGTCGACCTACAACGTCGTGGTTGTCGCGACGGGTTTTGAAGAGACGACGGTTTCGAACATCAGGGTCGAACCGAACCGAAACGTGACGACGGACGTCAGTATAGGTGTCGGCGGGACCTCAGCCGAAGTAACAGTCACCGCAGGCGTTGAGTTGATCGACAAAGAATCGCCGACGCTCGGAACGACCGTTGACCGCAGGCGCGTTCAGGACCTGCCGCTCAACGGCCGTGAGGTCTTGAATCTTGCTGCATTGCAGCCCGGCGTTGCACCTGCGGCCGGTGCGTTCGGAAACGGCCTCGGCATACGTGTCAACGGCAGCCGCGGCGTTGAGAACAACCTGACGCTCGATGGCGGAAACAACAACGAAGTTGCGGTCGGCGGTGCAACAGCAGGCCAGCCGCGTCCGGACGCGATCCAGGAATTTCGTCTGCCGACCTCGAACTTTGAGGCAGAGTTCGGACGAAACACCGGTGCCGTCATCAACGTCGTCACTCGCTCGGGCACGAACCGTTTCAGCGGTAACGCCCGGTTCTTCTATCGTCCGACCGGTTTTTCGGCAGCACGCTTTATCGACAAGGCACTGCCGCCCGCAGGAACCGCACCGGGAGCAGATCTTCGCCGAAAGTTCGACCGCAAAGATTATGGTTTCAATTTCGGCGGCCCGATCTATTTCCCGAACTTTGGCGAGGGTGTCTCGCCGATCTACGACGGAAAGGACAGAAGCTTTTTCTTTGTCGACTACGAACGCCGTTGGCAGGTCCTTGGCCAATCACAGACACTGCCGACGTTGCCAACCGCGGCGGAGCGCAACGGTGTCTTCAGCCAGACGATACTTGACCCGGCAACGGGACTTCCATTCCCGAACAACACCATTCCGCAAGAACGGATCTCGCCGATCGCGCGGTATTATCTCGGATTCATTCCCGCCGCGACGGCAGGCGGACAGGCACAGGTCTCCGCTAACCAGGAAACCAAGAACAACTGGCTCACGGCGCGTATAGACCACAGCATCAATCAGAGTCACGTATTGAACTTTACGTACAACTACTTCGATTCTGACGTCTTCTCGCCGTTCGCGTTCGGCGGTGCGAACGTTCCCGGATTTGCGGCTTCCGACCTGCGGGAAACTGCAAACTACATTGGCCGTTACACGTACGTGATCACGCCGAATCTGGTAAACACGTTCCTGGTCAATTATTCGACGAACGAACAGCCGGGTGTTGCGCCTGTAAACCAGACGACGCCCGCAGAGATCGGCTTCACGTCTAACTTCGTTGCGGACGGCACCTTTGTCGGCCCACCGCAGATCAGGCTACTGGACAGAGGCATCATTCTCGGTAACTCGATCCAGGGCCCGCAGCGACGATTCACTGAAAACATCCAGTTCCAGGATTCCGTCAGCTGGGTCGCAGGCGACCACCGAATGAAATTCGGTGTCGACTTCACGAAGTACAAACAGGACACTGATTTTCTCTTTATTAACCAAGGCTTGATCAGCTATTCGGCAGTCGGCCTTGTCGGTGTGACGAACACGACGGGCGATGATTTTGCCGACCTTCTGCTCGGCAACAGCCCGGCGGCGGTGCAGTTCGGTGCTGCCGGACAGCGTGATTACCGTCAGCGTGCATGGGCACTCTTCGGTCAGGATACTTGGCGCGTCACGAACAATCTGACGCTGTCATTCGGTTTGCGGTATGAGTACAACTCGCCGTTGACTGACCTGTTTAACCGAGTCGCGTATTTCCGTGCGGGACAGGTATCGACGCTGCTCACGTCCGGCCAGCTTCGAACGCCAGAGGGCCAGGTAATAACTGTTCCTGCGGGCGGCCGCGCACCGGTCGGCCTCGTTTACGTCGGCGATCCTGACCCAGTACTTGGCGGGACCGTACCTGAAGGCGGCGTCAAGCCGGACAAGAACAACTTCGCTCCGCGTCTCGGCCTCGCCTGGTCGCTCGGAAGCCCTGAGAACGGACTCCTGCGCACCATCATCGGTAAGGACCAGACCGTGATCCGTGCCGGATTCGGACTCTATTACGGAGCCGTTATCGGTGATACCGCTCTCCAGCAGCTTTCTGCACCGGGTTACAACGGTACGAACTTCTTCCGTTTCCCGGCGAGCGGAACGCTTGCGGATCTGTTCGCTCCGGACCCATATCCGGACTTCGGCGGGAACCAGGGAACGGTGCCGAACCCGTTCGCGCAGAGTTCGTTCTTCGTGAGCGCTCCGCTGTCGCAGATGTCGCAGCCGATCGACCCGAATATGCGTACTCCGCAAACGACGCAGTTCAATGTAACGCTTGAACGCGGATTTGCTGATGATTACGTTGTAGGACTTAGCTACGTGGGAAGCCGCGGACGCAAGCTCTATGTGCGTGAGCAGATCAATCCGTCACTCGGTACGTTCTTGCCGTCGAGCCTCCGTTCGCAGCCGACGCCTGCGCCGACGACCGCAAACGCAAACTCGCGAAGGCTTTATGACGATTTCCGTCTTGGGCTTACACAGCTTACGAGCGGTTCGAATTCGACCTACGATTCGTTCCAGGCGAATTTCCAGAAACGGCTAAGCGATGACGGCCTTCTGTTCCAGCTGGCTTACACGTTCTCGAAGTCGATCAACGATTCGGATTCGCAGCGTGGACAGCTCGACTTGCTCGACCGCTCATTCGGACGAGGACTTTCGGATGACGACGTGCCGCATCGTTTCGTCGGCAGTTTCCTCTATGAGTTGCCGTTCTTCAAGAACACGACCGGCTTCGCAAAGAGGATCCTCGACGGCTGGAGCATCGGCGGTATCTACACCTACGCTTCAGGACGCGTTTTCAGCGTCGGCAATCCTGTCGATATCGACGGAACGGGCGGTGCTCTGATCAACTTTGCAGACATCGGGCCGGGCGGATACACGACGTTCAACGGTGTCGATAGCGACCGGCGTGCATTCAATGCAAACGCCTTTGCAACCGTGAACTGCGGAACGAGCTTCCAGCTCTGCGGCGGCGTTGGCCGACGCGGGACGTCAGGACGGAACCAGTTCCGTCTGGACAACCCGGTGAATAACTGGGATGCGATCCTTATCAAGAGGATCAAGCTGTTCAGCGAGACTAATAACCTTGAACTTCGATTCGAGGCGTTCAACTTGCTGAACACTACACAGTTCACGACGGTGAACCTGAATCTCTCCAGCCCGAACTTCGGCGTCTACACGGATACCCGTGAATCACGTTCGGTCCAGCTCGGTGCCAGGTTGAATTTCTAAATTTAGTGGTCTCTGATCACCTTCGCCCGTCGGTTTTTTGCCGGCGGGCTTTTTTGTTTGCGTGTGCATATCGGGGTGTTGGCTGTATAATGGTTCGAAGCTCGTTCCCCGTTTGATGGACAACAATTCTCCTTCCCATACACAGCTATCGATAGTGCCGCTGGGTGCCGGCGATCTTATCGACCGTGCGGTGAGGTTTTACCGCAAGAACCTTGTTGCCTTTATTTTGATGGCCGCGCCGCCGGTGGTGGTCGGCACGCTGGTGTCGGTCGGGTGGATGTACCTTTCGCGGTCGATATTTTACGTGGGCGGCAGCACCTACACGGTCGAGGAGTCGGCGGCTCACTTGCTGTTCGGGTGGCTCGGGAGTTTCGTGATCTGGTTCACGGAGGCCGTCGCGATATTGATGGTAATGGGCGGCGCTTCGCGTAATTTCGTCCGCCATCTGTTGTTCGGCGAGCCGCTCAGCTTTCGCGACACATACCGCAACACCCGCGAGCGGTTTTTCGGGCTGCTTGCGGCTTCGATACTGATAGTTTCTATATTGGGAATCGTTGCATTCTTTATATTCTACTTCGGACTTCTCGCGGCGGTCCTCGTCGTGACGCTCGTCAATCTTGTCCTCGCGGTGATCCCGCCGGTCGCAATCGTCGTTTCGATCTTTGGCGGCGTGGCTGTCATTCTTGCGACATACTGGCTGTTTTGCCTGCTCGCATCGCGTGTTGCATACGTCCCGCAGGTGATGCTGGTCGAGGGACAAGGCGTTTTCGCTGCGATCGGCCGCAGCATGTCGCTCGCGAGCGGAAACGTGAAGCGTTTTGCCGCCTTGCTCATTTTTACGGTCGTCGCGACGTATTCGGCTCTCGCGATCCTTTACATCCCGCTCGGCTGGTACGCGCGGTATTCGGGTGTCGACCTGACGCCGTTTTCGGGCCAGCTAACGCCGGCATGGTATGAGATCGCGTCGCAGCTTTTGTCGCAGGCAAGCGTTATCCTGCTGGCTCCGGTCTGGATGGTCGGGCTGTGTCTTTTGTATGTCGATGAGCGGGTTCGGCACGAAGGTTACGACATCGAGCTGATGGCTGCCCGCCGGCTTGGAGATATTCCAACGGTGCCGCAGTCGTACGTCAATCCTCTGCAGCCCGCACTCGGCTCGACGGAACCGACGCCGTATGCGTCGACGGATCCTGCGGGGTCGCCGTCACTGACAACCTTGGGCCTTAAATAGAATGCACGTCCGCCGATCTCCATTCGTCAGGTTCTTTGCCGCCGCGTCGGTGATGCTGGCGTGCGCGATCGCGGCGTTCGGTGCCGATGCAGCGGACTACAAGCAGCGATTGCTCGACACAAGAGCGATCGTGCTCGATATGCTCTATGAGTCGGCGAACGCTACGGTGGACAGCGAAGCCGGTTTTGATCCCGAAAAGGTCGCAGCCATTCGTAGGTTATTGCCGGCCACCGAAACGCTTGAGACAGATCTCGGGACGCAGCCGGTCTCGAACGCCTGGCTCCACTCACGTCTTGACCAGTTCGTGACCGAGACCGATTACAACAAAAAGTTAGTGGTCCTCTCCGATATCGAGGAGCGGCTTTCGTCATTGATCTGGAAACTGGAAGAGGTTGAGACGGCAAAAGCCGCGGGCCCGACCAAAGACGAGGAAAAGCAAAAGCTTTCCGAGATACTTACGAGACAGGAGTTTCAGAAACCCGCCGAAGAGGGCGAGAGCCTATTCCAGCGTTGGTTCAATCGCTTGCTCGAGTGGATCGACAGCCTTTTTCCCGATCCGGAACCGGTCGAACGACGGTCCACCGGAATGCCCGGCGTTGCGTTGGTAGTGCAGATAATCGTCGTCGTTCTGCTGATCCTGCTAGTTGCATTCGGCATTTACAGGTTAGGCACGCGGCTGTCGCCCCGAACGCGACGCGGCAAGAAGAAGGGTGAGGATGACCGCGTTATCCTCGGTGAGAGGATCGGCGCCGACATGGACTCGCAGGACGTCTTTGCCGAGGCGGAACGCCTTGCCCGCGAAGGCGATGTCCGCGGAGCGATCCGAAAGGGCTACATCGCATTGCTCTGCGAACTCAGCGACCGGAAACTGATCGGGCTTGCCCGCCACAAGACAAATCGCGACTACCTGCGGGACGTCCGCAAGCGCGGCGAGATATACGACTCTGTCCGCGGGATGACGAGCAGTTTCGAGCACCATTGGTATGGCTCTAAGCCTTCGGGTCCTGAAGACTGGGAGCAGTTCCGAACGGCGTACAGGGAGGCTTCGGCGCGCATTTAGCGGGTAACGATGAAAGAACGGCTTTTGATATTCGGAGCACTTATCGGCCTGGTCATTTTGATGATCGGGCTGAACGCTGCTTCGTATACGCAACAGATAAAAAAGCCGGACACCGAACTCGACCCGAACCGCTCGACATATAACCCGGGTTCGACAGGGACGCTCGCCGTCTATACGCTGCTCGCCGAGACAGGCCGTCCCGTGATACGGTGGCAGCTGCCGCCGAGCGGATTGTTTACCGAGGCGGCGGATAAACCCTCGACCTTCGTCATTTTCGGCCCGCACCGACGCGAGTTCACGGAACAGGAAACCGCGGACCTGCTCCGATGGGTCTCGGCAGGCGGCCGTCTTGTCGTGATCGACCGAATGCCGGTAAAGGAACTGGTAAAGCACTCGACCGAATTTTCCCTGGAGGTGTCGCCGCAGATTGAAATTGAGCTGTTCAGCGTCGACCCCGCAAACCAGGGGCAGATGACGTCCGGGACGCCGGCAGTCAAACCGGCACAGCCGACCGTTTATACCGCGGGCGTGAATGCCGTCCAGCCGTCCCGTTTTGCCTCGAACATAAAATTTTCGCGTAGCGGCGAAATCGATTATCGGGAGTATTTCGAGGCAGGTGAAGAGCCCGCTGACGAACAAGCTGTCGACGAGGATGACGAAAATTACGACGCCGCTCCACCGCCTGCCGCGCAAAGCACCCCGATCGATTTTTACGACCCGCCCCTGACCGGAGGGGAGCAGCAGGAAAGCGGAGACACACAGCCGCCACCCGCAAAGGATGACGAACCGACAACTTATTCCGCACCGGCAGAGACGCAGACTGCTCGCCAGCGGGTCGACGAGATGAAGTCCGAGTCGCCGGACTTTAAAGCTCCTGTCGTGCATATTGCGGCCGCCGATCGCAATATCCTGGTCGATGTCCCGTACGGCGCAGGCGAGATCGTGTTTCTCAGCGACCCGTTCATCGTTTCGAACGGCGGGATCAGCATGGCGGACAATGCCCAATTGGCGGTGAACGTGTTCGCAGCGGTCCCCGGGCCGATAGCGTTCGACGAATACCATCAGGGATTTGGTGCGGGCACAAACCGGGCTCTTGAATATTTCTCGGGCACGCCGGTCGTCGCGATCGGGCTGCAGGTTATTGCTCTTATTGCATTGGTGCTCTACTCACGGAGCCGCAGATTCGCACGGCCGGTTCCCGAGCCCGAGCCGGACCGGCTTTCCAAACTCGAGTACGTCGGGGCGATGGCAGAGCTTCAATTGCGAACGGGAGCGTTCGACCTGGCGATGGAGAATATCTACTCGGATTTTCGACGTCGGGCGGCGAGGCATTTCGGCGTCGACAACACCAAGACGACCCGCCGCGAGTTTGCCCTTATGATCGCTGAGCGTGCGAAGACCGACCCGGCCGAAATGGAAGAGCTTCTAAGGAAATGCGAGGATATCGTCCACGGAGAACCGACGAACAAGCGTGAAATGATCCGCCTTGTCGACCGCATTCGCGATATCGAAGAGCTGCTCGGGCTTCGGCGGCAGGGCAGGGCTAGAATATAAACAATGTCGCCCGCCGCCTGGACAGCACTGATCGCCCTCTTCTTCGTCACCAGCGCGGTCGGCGTCGTGACGGGCAGCAATTCGCTGATCACGGTGCCGGTGATGTTCCAGTTCGGCATCGACGAAAAGGTCGCCGTTGCGACCAACATGTTCGGCTTGACGTTCATGGCCATCGGGGCGACGATACCTTTCGTCAGGGCAGGGAAGATCGACGTCAGGAAGATCTCGCCGCTGCTTGTGCTGACGCTCATCGGGTCAGCGATCGGTGCGGCATTGGTGGGGTTGATAACCAACCAGAGCATCAAGCTCCTTGTCTCCATCGCGATGATCGCCGTCGGATTGTTCACGCTGATCCATCGCGGCAAGGGCGTCGAGGCTTCGGCGGTCTCGCGGCGGGCTGCCGGGCTGACATTCGTGCTGACGTTCCTGCTTGGAATTTACGGCGGACTTTACAGCGGCGGATACGTCACGCTGCTAACGGCCGTTTACGTCGCGTTCTTTGGAATGACGTTCTCCGAGTCGGTTGCCTCGACGAAGCTTATCAATGTCGTTTCGTCGTCGATCGCCTCGGCCGTTTTCATGTGGCAGGGGCTGGTCGATTACAAACTCGGTGCCGTGCTTGCCATAACGATGTTTGCCGGTGCATATGCCGGGGCTCATTTCGTGACAAAGGTAGAGGACCTTTGGCTCAGGCGGATTTTTCTCGCCACGGTGTTTTTACTGGCGATCAAGACTCTATACGATCTATTTTATTGACCGAAACAGGTAATGCTTAACTACACACCCACTACAATCGCACATATTCTGAACGAACTGCGGAAGACCATCGTCGGGCAGGACGACGTTATCGAGCAGATACTCGTCGCACTGCTTGCCGAAGGGCATGCACTTATCGAGGGCGTGCCCGGTACGGCCAAGACGCTGACGGTAAAGACGCTTTCGCAGATACTCGGGGCAAGGTTCTCGCGTATTCAGTTCACACCCGACCTGATGCCGTCGGACATCACCGGAACGAACGTCTTCAACATGCAGTCGTCCGAGTTCAACCTCAGGCACGGCCCGATCTTTACCGATATTCTGCTCGCGGACGAGATCAACCGTACGCCGCCGAAGACGCAGGCCGCGTTGCTCGAGGCGATGGAAGAACGGCAGACGACGATCGACGGTGAGCGTTACGTGCTGTCGCCGATCTTTACGGTGCTGGCGACCGAGAACCCGATCGAGTACGAAGGGACATATCCGCTGCCCGAAGCCCAGCTTGACCGTTTCCTGCTGAAGATATTGATCAACTATCCGGAGCAGCAGGACGAACGCGAGATCGTCGCCCGTTGGGACGCCGGCTTTAACTCGCATCACCTCGAACGAATGAACATCCAGCCGCTGCCCGACCCGTCTTCGATCCAGCACTGCCGGGCTGAGGTCCGGGCGATGCGGACCGAGCCGGGCGTGCAGCAGTATATTGTCGAGATCGTCAGGAAGACGCGGTCGCATCCGACGATATTATATGGTGCCAGCCCGCGTGCTTCGATCGCGTTGCTGCTCTGCTCGAAGGCACTTGCCGCGATCCGCGGACGCGATTTTCCGACGCCGGATGACGTCCGCGATATCGCATTGCCGGTGCTTCGCCATCGTCTTGCACTGCGTGCCGAGGCAGAGCTCGACGGAGCGACGGCAGATGCGGTCGTCTCGGATATTTTGAAAACCGTGGAAGTGCCGCGGTAACGAAGCCGTTCAGAAAAAGAAAAAGGCGAGCTTGTCGGCTCGCCTTTTTGTCGTCGTTAGTCGACCTTGTCTTCCGGGCTGTCGGCCCTG
>JAUCQE010000546.1 GCA_030372865.1 Pyrinomonadaceae bacterium | reverse complement strand
TCGTCGGCAGCGTCAGATGTGTATAAGAGACAGATTCGCACCCGAGCTTCTGAATGCCGGCCTGATCCCGGTTGCTGCGGTTGGTGGCTCGGCAGCGATAACTCCGATGAAGATCGCTGACGCTTCGACACTTCTCGGCGGCGACTCGGTTTCGATGCAGATGACGCGAGGAGACATCAGCCTTGCTGCAGCCGGTACGGTCACTCTGCGAGACGGCGATAAGATCTATGCGTTCGGGCACCCGTTTTTGAGTCTTGGCACGGCCGAGCTTCCGATGTCCGAATCGAGCGTAGTGACGGTCATCCCGAATATAAATAATTCGTTCAAGCTTGCAGTCCCCGAAGCATTGGTCGGGTCGATGACACAGGACAGGGCAACCGGCGTGTTTGGGAAACTCGGCATCGCTCCCAAGATGATCCCGGTGAGGCTTAACCACGTAAACAGTCGCGGCCAAAAGGACACCCTGAACTTTGAGGTCGCTCGTGACGACTTTTTGACACCGCTGCTCCTGAACATCACGATCTACAATTCGCTGACATCACAAGAGCGAGCGATCGGCGACGCAACGGTTTTCGTCGATGGCGAAATAAAGATCGCTGGACACGAACCGGTAAAACTCTCGCGACGGTTCACCGGTGGACAGGCTCCAATTCAGGCGGCGGGTTCGGTTGCGGTGCCGGTAAATACGCTGCTTCGCAATAGCTTCGACAAACTCGAGATCACGGGAATTGAATTGGAACTGAGCACGGTGGATGGTGCAAAGGCCGCTACGTTGGAGCGGATCACGCTGGATCGTGGCGAGATCAAGGCTGGCGAGACGATAGAGCTGACCGCATTTGCACGTACTAACCTCGGGCGCGTGGTATCGCAACGGATTCCCGTTACCTTGCCGCAGGACATTCCCGAGGGCCCGCTTACATTGACAATTGGCGACGGAGCTTCGATTCAGAAAAACGAATCGATCCAGTACTTTGTTCCGAACGACCTTTCGGAATTGATCGCCACGATCAATAAGATCAAGCTTGCCGATCGGCTCTATTTGAAGTTGACGAGGACATCAAATGGCGCGGTCATCGGCGTGAGCGAAATGCCGAATCTGCCGCCGTCGGTCATTGCGACGCTTAATACCGATAGGGTTTCGGGTGGCTCACGAAAGGCTACTACATCAGAAATACTTGAAATGCAGATCGCGCCGTCGGAGTACCTTATTTCGGGCGAGCAAACGTTGACATTAACTGTCGCGAAATAGCTCGAATAAGACTTTTATTGCAGAGGTCAACGGACGATTCTCCGTTGACCTTTATTTTTTTGAGGAGCATACTGGACTGTGAAAAACCTGCAAAAACTACTACATGCGGCCAGCTTCGCCGCCCGAAAACACTCCGACCAAAGACGAAAAGGCTCCAATGCCGAGCCGTATATTAATCATCCGCTCGAGGTCGCGAATCTTTTGGCCGACATTGGCGGCATAGACGACGTCGATATTCTCTCAGCTGCAATTCTCCATGATACGATCGAAGACACCGAATGCACCCCTTCGGACATAACGGACAAATTCGGCTCGCGCGTCGCCGGACTCGTGCTTGAGGTTACAGATGATAAATCGCTGCCGAAAGCGGAACGGAAACGGGTTCAGGTCGAGCACTCTCCGCATCTTTCTCCGGATGCAAAGTTGATCAAGCTCGCGGATAAAATTAGCAACGTTCGTGACGTGACGAACAGTCCGCCGGCAGGGTGGTCGCTTGAAAGAAGAACCGAGTACATTGATTGGGCTGAGGAGGTCGTCGCCGGTCTTCGGGGTTCGAACAAACCTCTTGAACAAGAGTTCGACGAGGTGATCCTATTGGCGAGGAAAAAGCTGTAGCCGACCGCACCTTTGATTAAACGGTTTCAGGTTCGACGGGCATTTATCGATCACCTCAAGATGCGGCATCACCCTCGATCCAAACTTCGCCGCCGGCGAACACTTCCTTTTTCCAAATTGGAACGGTCCGCTTTAATTCTTTAATAAGCCATTCGCACGCCGCGAACGCTGCTCGGCGGTGAGGAGCAGCGACCGATATAACAACACTGGTTTCGCCGATCTCAAGCCTTCCGAGACGATGGACAATGGCGACAGCGGCGATCTCATACTCCGTCTTCACCATTTCGACCAACTTCCACATTTCTTTGACCGCCATCGAATCGTACGCTTCGTAAACTAAATGATCGGTCTCGCGGCCGTTAGTGAATCTGCGGACGTAACCGTCAAGAGTCACGGTCGCACCGCACTCCGGGAGTGTTAACCGCCTTGAAATACGTCCGATATCAAGCGGCTCGATTGTCAGCTCAACAACATCGTGCATTGCCTAACCTCCTGAGACTGCGGTGAAAATTGCCAGTTCGTCGCCATCCTTGAGGATCTCACTTTGGTCGACGTACTCTTCATTAACCGCAAAGTTCAGTTTGTGGTTCTTTAATGGTGGATACTTATCTGCAATTTTTACCATCGTACCGCGGATCGAACTTCCCTCTTCCACGACTAGTCTATCTAACCGCGTGCCTGCAGCGTCCGCAGTTGCCCCGAAAAACAATAACTTTATCTCCATCACCGCCTCAAAAAGTTTCTAACTGATTGTGTCACAATTGCAATATAATCTAAGTATTGCAGAGACGAGGACGAATGAGGTCACCGACATTAGTAAAACCGGCTGGAACGAAACCCGTACCTCTGGTCGATGAATCGTTCGTCAACGATTCATTTCAGCGGGTGACAGGTGCAGAACTCATATCGGGAAATGATATTCGGCTTCTTGTCGATGCGACCGAAAACTACCCCGCTTGGCTGAGTGCGATCGAATCAGCCCAAAAGACCATATTTTTCGAAAGCTACATAATTCACGGCGATAAGCAAGGCGCGATTTTCTCGGATGTGTTGATCGAGAAGGCAAAGTCAGGTGTTGAGGTTAAGCTAATCTACGATTGGATGGGGGGATTCGGGAAAACCCCTCGCCGGTTCTGGCGGCATCTGATGCAGAACGGCGTCGACGTTCGCTGCTACAATCCGCCTAAGCTTACCGACCCGCTGGGGTTTTTCAGCCGTGACCATCGAAAAACGATGGTTGTGGACGACCGTATTGCATTCGTGTCAGGTCTTTGCGTAGGGCAAGATTGGGTCGGTTACCCTGATCAGGGCGTTCCGCCGTGGCGTGACACCGGAGTGCAGATAACGGGGCCGGCGGTGGCAGTGGTGACCGCCGCTTTCGCCGCAGTTTGGGCAACGTTGGGAACGCCGATAGACGAGCGCCTGCTATTCTCACCCGGCGATATTCCAATATCCGGGGCAACTAGTCTTCGTGTCGTTCAAAGCTCACCTGGCGCCGCTTACATTTACCGGACCGACCAACTGCTCGCCGTTGCCGCTCGCGAAAGTATGTGGATCGCCGATGCATATTTCGTTGGCATTCCGTCCTACCTGCAAAGTCTAAAAGACGCGGCACATGCCGGAGTTGATGTGAGAATCCTTGTCCCGCAATCAACCGACATCGGTCTGATACGTGACACGACGCGGTCGACCTACCGTCCGCTCCTCGAAGCAGGAGTTCGGGTATTCGAATGGAACGGCCCGATGATGCACGCAAAGACCGCGGTATTTGACGGTCGCTTTTCACGCGTTGGCTCAACGAACCTTAACGTTGCAAGCTGGTTTGGTAATTACGAACTGGATGTACTCGTAGAAGACACGGACTTCGGTAGCCGAATGCGGGAGATGTTCCTGAGCGATATCGAAAACTCGACCGAAATTGTCCTTTCGATGCCGGTAAAGGTGAGGCGATCGAAGAGTTCTTCAAATCGGCATTCAAGAAAGGGCGGCGGCAGCATGCGGAAGGCGACGGCCGGAGCCCTTAATGCGGCTACGTCTATTGGTTCGGCTTTGACGAAAAAATCGAAACTTGGTGCCGCGGAAGCGCGCCTGCTCTTCATCGTTGGGATGGCGTTGCTAATCATGGCAATTTTACTGATCTTTTTCCCGCGGATCGCATCCATACCCTTGATCGCACTTTTATTAATGCTGGCGATCCCGACCCTGATCAACGCCATCAAAAGCTACCGAAAGTACTGATGAGGACGATCAAGGTAGCTACATACAACATCCACAAATGCGTCGGAATGGATCGAAAGTATTCGCCTGAGCGTATCGCGGAGGTACTTGAGGAGGTCGATGCAGACGTGATCGCCCTTCAGGAAGTGCTTTGCCACACCGGCCTTTCAGTGCGGGATCATCAGGCCGAATTCATTGCGACCAGACTCGGAATGGACTTCCGGTTGGGTGAAAACAGAAAGATCAATGGAGGCGAATACGGAAATGCCATCCTAAGCCGCCTGCCAATCGTACAACATGAAAATCACGACATAACAGTCTCAAGATACGAACCGCGTGGCTGCCTTCATGCCGAGATCGAACTTAACGGTTCCGGTAAACTGCATTTTGCGAACGTCCATATGGGAACGTCATACTTCGAGCGCCGCCAGCAAGTTCACAAGCTGCTAGCCGAACACGTTCTGCACCGGCCCGGAATGTTAGGAAAACGAATTGTCGCCGGCGATTTCAACGAATGGGTAACGGGCGTTACGACGAAACTGTTCAAGGCCGCCTTCAATAGCGTCGATCCTAAATTGCACCTTGGAACGCGACGGTCGTTTCCCGGAATCCTGCCAGTGGTGCATCTCGACCACGTGTATTTCGATGAAGATATCAAACTGAGAAATGCAGCCATCCACAGAAGCCGAACGGCTCTTGTCGCATCTGACCACCTGCCGATCGTCGCTGAGTTCGAATTCTGACCGTCTCTACTTGATCGCTCCCTGGATCGGGCTTGAGGCGGAGGCGTAAAGTCTCTTAGGCATTCGACCGGCAAGATAACCGAGCCTTCCCGCCTGCACTGCGAGCTTCATCGCAATAGCCATCTGTTCAGCGTTACCGGCTTCTGCAATTGCCGTGTTCATCAGGATCGCATCAGCCCCGAGTTCCATGGCGACCGCAGCATCCGACGGCACGCCAACACCCGCATCGACGATTATTACGGCGTCGGGCAGCTGCTCTCGCATGATCCGCAAGTTGGAAGGATTCTGGACTCCCATACCTGATCCGATGGGTGCAGCCAGCGGCATAACTGCCGGACAGCCGGCATCGAGCAACTTCTTTGCCATTATCAGATCGTCGCTAAAGTAAGGCAGGACGATGAATCCTTCCTTGACAAGCACGCGTGCAGCTTCGAGTGTCTGTTCATTGTCAGGAAGCAAGGTAACGGGATCTCCGATCACCTCGAGCTTTATCCAATCCGTCTCAAGGGCTTCTCGAGCAAGCCTGGAAGTTCGGATTGCGTGTTCTGCATCATAACAGCCAGCCGTGTTCGGCAGTATCTGCATTGCCGGATCGAGATGGTCAAGAAAGGATTCCGTTTTCCTATCAAGCGGAACTCGATTAACGGCTACCGTTACCATCTCCGCCCCCGACGCCTTATGAGCCGCCTTCATCTCCTCATGAGACCGATATTTTCCAGTGCCGATTATTAGGCGAGAGGTGAATTCTATACCCGCGAGTACAAACTTGTCAGACATGATTACTTAAATTTTCACGTAATTGGGCCAATAAGGCAAAGGCCCTAGCCGCCACCGACGAAGTGTACGACCTCGATGCGGTCATCCGAATTAACCGCGACTTTTTCCCAATCCTCTTTTCTAATAACCAACCGATTCAACTCGATCGCTACGCGTTGTTTAGGCAATGAAAAAAGATCGAGAAGCCGGTCAACAGAGACGGGCTGCTCGATCTCACGTTTCTCGCCATTCAAATAGATCGTTACCATAACCGAGATAATCTTCTCTTATCCCGGTGGTATTTCCAAAACTTGTCTAAGCGTGCATCACCTGCTGTCGGAGTTCCGTAGCTTCGCCCCCACTCATTGCCCTGACGAGGAATGCCGCCCGTCCGGATTTAAACTTCGGAACGTCAAACTCGAGCCGGGCAATACCGTTTGAGTCGGTTTCCGCATGATAGATCAACGGGCGGAAACTGGAACCGATGATTTTTACCATGATCTGAGCTCGTGCAACGATCTTTCTGTCGGTACCGCGGCAGACCATAACGCCGACCGACCGCTTCTCACCGCCGCGAAATTCCGTATCCCCAAAGATCTCGACTGTCAGATGGTTGTTTGCCGGCCGCTCAAATCCGGCCATTTCGCTTTCTATCGCCGTTATTGCCGTATCCGGCAGTACGGCGTCGGAGTCTATGACGCTGACTACATCAACAAGCGGTTCGGCCGGCAGCATCAGCGCCTCAAGCTGTCCTAGCCCGACAAGATCAGGCTTCGGAATCGGCATTATCAGCGGGCCGGAATCAGGTCTGGGGACCGGTAGCAGTTCCGCTTCGTACGATAGCTCCGTTTCGGGTGTGGAACTAGTAACGAGTTCTGCGATGCTTTTCTGTTTCGAACCCTTGCTACGACCGTTTCCAGTACTCGTTTTCCCTGCTGAATCTTTTGAAGCAAGCTTCTTTAGATCCTCCAGCCTTCCCGCCATGATCGCGGCACACATCAACTTATGCTGGCGGTTCAATCGTTCTTCGAGGATGCCTTCGTCGAAACCCTGGGCGATAAGGTCACCATAGGGAGTTCTTTTGCTGGCTAGGATCGTTCCTCGATCGTAAACGAGCGACAAGATCATAGGGTTTGTGAGCCCCTTGTCCTCGGTCTGAACGTGGTATATAACGCCTTCAAATTCGACGTCTGTGTTGTAGCCGGTAATCACAGTTTTGCAGCATTTCGAGCAGGAGGAATGTGAGGATACGGTTTAAACCGTCTTTAACAATCTAGCATACGCTAATTTCACGGTCAATGGTTTTTCCGTCACGTGGCGCATGCCCGTCGGATCGGTTTTCCCGGTGCTATACCCGGATGTTTTTTTGCCAACGCCCCAGTGCCTTGACACTCCATATTGCTTAACTTACGATTTAGTTTGTGCCGAAATTCCCAATGTTCTAAAAGGCTGCCAAGTAGTGTATGGTTGCGGCGGCGGCCGACGGAACCCCTGTAGAGGAGACCAATGTCAAGCTTCGACCTAATGGATTACGCCCCGATCGGGGTCATGTTCCTTATCGCCATCGGTTTCGCGGCCAGCCAGCTGCTCGTAACCCAATTGATCGGACCGAGGAAGCGAACGGCAACGAAGTTGATGCCCTACGAGTGCGGCAAGGATCCGGTTGGTTCTGCCCGCGACCGCTTCTCTATCAAGTTCTACACCGTCGCGGTGATCTTCCTCATCTTCGATATCGAAGTCCTCTTCATCATCCCGTTCGCCGTTGCCTTCAAGGCCCTGCTCGCAAGCGAGCAAGCGACGGCGATCCAGTACGGAACAATTGCCTTCATTGAGATAATGATCTTCCTCTCGACGCTGGTTGTCGGCATCGTATACGTTTGGAAGAAAGGCACGTTCGACTGGGGCGAACAGGCTCGTGCGGAGGCAAGGGCCGAGGCAAAAGAAATGTCTCGCCAGCGACGAAAGAGCGTGGCACTTGAAGAGCAAAAGATCGCCGCATAGAAAACGGCGTGATTCAGGGAAGAAATTGAGCTATGGGTTTAGAAAACGCAATTTTTGAGTCGCTTCCGGATGTCGTGACGGTGAAACTCGACGCGGTGGTGAACTGGGCGCGAAAGTCGAGTCTTTGGCCTGCCACGTTTGGTCTTGCCTGTTGTGCAATCGAGATGATGAACACGGTTTCGGCTCGCAACGACCTCTCGCGTTTTGGAGCAGAGACATTCCGCGCGAGCCCACGTCAGTCGGACGTAATGATCGTTTCGGGTCGCGTCTCGAGAAAGATGGCTCCCGTGCTTCGTCGAATCTACGACCAAATGCCTGAACCTAAATGGGTTATCTCGATGGGTGCATGTGCAACTTCAGGCGGTGTATTCGACAATTATGCGATCGTACAGGGCGTGGACAAGATCGTGCCGGTCGATATATACGTCCCTGGCTGTCCGCCGCGGCCGGAAATGCTCGTCCACGCGATCACGATGCTACAGGAGAAGATCATGAAGGAATCCGTCAAAGACAGACGAGACTCCTTCGAAAAGGAATCTCGCGAAGCGATCGTGCCCGGAACACTGCCGGTTACCGAGGGTACAGCATTGGAGCGTGAGACCGAGATCGAAGTCGCGCAGAAGCAAATCTCAAGACCGTACACGATACCTTCGCGGCATGAACGTCGAAAGTCGTCTTAGTATTTTGTTTACTGTAGCAACCTGATTTGAGTTCTCCGGGATAAGTTCCGGACAGACGTTGCGGAAGAACTCGAGCGATATTTAGCCGGACATAGGTGAAATGACCGAACTTATTGGTTTTGTTGAAAAGATCCGCGAGCGTGATTCAAACTGGGTCACGAAAGTTGTCGAAGCCCACGGCGAGGTCACGGTATTCGTCCCTAAAGAGGCGATCGTGGATGTTTGCCGGTTCCTTCGCGACGAGCATGGATTCGATATGCTCGCGGACCTCTGCGGAGTGGACCGGGGGCCGGAAGAAGATCCGCGTTTTGATGTCAACTATCATCTGTTCTCCACGCAGCATTACAAACGCTTGCGATTAAAGGTCCAACTGCCTGAAGATGCGGCAAGTGTCCAATCGGTGACGGAGATATGGAAAACCGCCAACTGGCATGAACGTGAAACTTACGACCTTTTCGGCGTAAGATTCGACGGACATCCGGATCTTAGAAGAATTCTTTTGCCGTCTGATTTCGACGGCCACGCTTTACGGAAGGATTACCCGCTTCGGGGTTACGAACCGTACAGCATGAATTAGCGAAATAATGGGCGCGATAGATCGCCGCCCGTAGAATTGTTCACTGATTTATGAGCACAGCAGTGGAAAACATTCCCGCGGACCTGGTCATGGACCAGCCGTTGGAGTCGCAAATGACCCTCTCGATGGGGCCTCAGCATCCGTCTACTCACGGGGTTTTGCGTCTAGACCTTCGTCTCGATGGCGAACTTGTTATCAAGGCCATTCCGGATATTGGATATCTTCATACCGGGATGGAAAAGCTCTTTGAATACAAGAAATATCAACAGGGTATCGTTATTACCGACCGAATGGACTACCTTAATCCTTTGGGTAATAACCTTGCCTACGTGATGGCTGCAGAGAAACTGCTCGGCATCGAGATACCGGAACGTGCTCAGGTTATCCGTGTACTCATGTGTGAACTTCAGCGAATCGCATCGCACATGGTCTGGTTCGGTACGTCGTGCCTTGATATGGGGGCCATGACGCCGTTTTGGTTCACGTTCAAGGAACGCGAAAAGATCCTAAACCTTATTGAATCGGCGTCGGGCGGTCGAATGACGCCGAGCTATTTCCGCATCGGCGGCCTCATGATGGACCTGCCGGCCGGTTTCGAGAACCGCGTACGTCAGTTCCTCGACAATTTTCCTGACGCCCTGAACACGTTCGACACGCTCATCACCGGAAATACGATCTGGCAAAAACGAACGATGGGCATCGGTATCATTTCCCGTGAGGATGCCATCGACTGGGGCCTGACAGGCCCGTCACTTCGCGGCAGCGGTGTCGATCTTGACATCCGCCGTGCAAACCCGTATTCGGGCTATGAAACTTACGATTTCGAAGTCCCGGTCGAAACCGGCGGCGACGTGTGGTCAAGGTTCCTCGTTCGAATGCGTGAGTTGCGTGAATCGCACAAGATCGTCCGTCAGGCTCTTGATCGCCTGAAACCGGGCCCGACCAAAGCGGACGCACCGAAGGTCGTACTTCCGGATCGCGACGATATGCGTAAGCATATGGATTCATTGATCCACCACTTCCTTATCGTTGCCGAAGGGTTCAATGTGCCGGAAGGCGAAGTTTATCACGCGATCGAGGCGTCAAAAGGCGAACTTGGAGTCTATATGCGGTCCAATGGCGGACCGAAACCCGATCGGGTTCATTTCCGCGGACCGAGTTTTGTTAATCTCTCGGCACTTCCGGTAATGGCCGAAGGCGAGATGATCGCTGACGTCGTCGCCATCATTGGATCCTTGGACATCGTGCTCGGAGAGATCGATAGGTAAGAAAATGGCAGCTGCTACACCGACAAGTTTCACTGACCAGATCGTTTACACGGATGAGGTGGCAGAGTTTTCGGCCGAGGTGGTCGATGAGATGCGGTCGCATCTTGCAAAATATCCGCCGGAGCGAAGCCGCTCAGCGCTGATACCGCTGCTGTTCGTAATACAGCGTGAGCGCGGCTATGTCGACAACGCAGGAGTAAACTTTCTTGCGAATTTTCTTGGGCTCGAGGTAACCGACGTTTGGGAAACGGCGACATTCTATTCGATGTTCAACCTGCGTCCCGTCGGCCGCCACCACATTCAGATCTGCAAAACGCTGTCGTGCCGGATCATGGGTGAGCCGGAGATCACCGAGCACGTTTGCAGCAAGCTTGGTATCCATCCCGGTGAAACGACCCCCGACGGAAAGTTCACGGTCTCGCTCGTCGAATGCCTCGGAAGCTGCGGCACCGCTCCGATGATGCAGATCGGTTTTGACTATCATGAAGACCTTACGGTCGAAAAGGTTGATAAGATCCTCGAGGAGTGCAAATAACAATGAGCGACAAAGCTGTTGTCCAAGGACTCTACGATTCATTCGCAACCGGTAACGTGCCAGCAGTAATTGGTGCATTCAGTCCTGATATAGAGTGGACCGAGGCCGAAGGATTTATGTACGGCGGAACGTACAGTGGCCCGAATGCTGTTCTTGAGAATGTATTTATGAAGCTCGGGACCGAATGGGAGGGGTTTTCGGCTGTTCCAAGCAAGATCATTGACGGTGGCGATGGAAACGTTGCAGCATTTGGCTCGTATTCTGGCAAGTACCTTGCGACGGGCAAGAGCATGTCCGTGCCGTTCGCACATGAATGGTCTCTTCGTGACGGGTTGGTCGTGGGATTCCACCAGCATACGGATACCGCAGTGATCGCACGAGACATCGGAATTTGAGATTTCTGCCATCGCCGGCTGAAGGTGCGAGCGGTTTCCCAATGCGGAAAAATACGAACGGGACATTGTTGCTTTTTCTGTTTTGTTTTGTAGCGGTTGCATGCGGACGCGGTTTGGTCAAAGTTCCGACAGAAGCAATGCACCCAACGATTCCGGTCGGATCCTATGTTGAATGGACGGTCGGGAACGAGGACATAAATAGGTTTGATCTAGTTCTACACACGCTTCCGCTTGATGAACATCGGAAGCGGATTGGAGAGAACGAGGACACGAAGTACATTTTCCGAGTCGTCGCACTTGGAGGCGAGACGATTGAGATGAAGAATGGCCGTTTGTACATCAACGGCCGAAAGATTGAAGAACCGTTCGAAACTGTTTCATCTGACGAGAGTTTCGGCCGAGTTGAAATACCTGAAGGTGAATATTTTCTTTTAGGTGACAATCGACCGCAAAGTGCCGACAGCCGATACTGGAAACCGCCGACGGTACGTAAAGAACGAATTATTGGTAAAGTTGTAAGGATTTTCTAAGTTATGGAAATCAAAGCAATAGGTTGCGAGCCATTACAGCTAAAGCGAATGCACATCGAGAATGGGCACACGCTGAAGGTGTATCAGGAAACCGGCGGCTATGTGTCGTTGAAGAAGGCTCTCGGCATGTCGCCCGACCAGATTATTCAGGAAGTGAAAGACTCGGCTCTCCGCGGACGCGGAGGTGCGGGCTTTCCGACTGGGATGAAATGGTCGTTCGTGCCAAAGGATTCTCCGAAACCGAAATACGTTGTTTGTAACGCTGACGAGTCGGAGCCCGGCAGTTTTAAGGACCGTTATCTTCTCGAACGCGACCCGCACGCGCTTATCGAGGGCATGATCATCGCGGGTTTCGCCCTTGGCGCCTCGACCGGCTACATCTATTTTCGCGGCGAGTATCGCTACCTGATCGATATTGTTGACCGTGCGCTCGCAGAAGCCCGCGAAGCCGGCATTCTCGGCGAGAACATTCTGGGTTCCGGCTTTTCGATGAATATACACACGCACACTGGTGCGGGTGCCTATATCTGTGGCGAAGAGACCGCGTTGCTGTCGTCGCTTGAGGGCTACCGCGGCCATCCGCGGATGAAGCCCCCCTTCCCTGCTGTGGAAGGCCTTTATGCCAGCCCCACGGTGGTGAACAACGTTGAGACATTCACGTCGGTCCCGCAGATAATCGAAATGGGTGGGGTCACCTGGCGCGACCTGGGAACCGAAAAATCGGGCGGCACAAAGCTCTGGTCGATCAGTGGCCACGTCAAGCGTCCGGGGGTTTATGAACTCCCGATGGGCTACTCCGATATGGAGAAGTTCATCATGGAAGACTGCGGCGGAATGCTCCGCGACGGCAAAAGCCTGAAAGCGGTGATCCCTGGCGGATCGAGCGTTTACATCATGCGTGCCGATCAGATTCTTGGCAAAAAGGTTACGCTGGACTATGAAGGGCTGGTCGAGGCCGGGTCGATGCTCGGCACGGGCGGCATGATGGTCATGGACGAAACGGTTGATATCGTCGAAACGACCAAGAATTTGACTGAGTTTTACAAGCATGAATCGTGCGGCTGGTGCACACCGTGCCGTGAGGGTACGGACTGGCTCGTAAAGATTTTTGACCGCATCGCTGCCGGCGGCGGAAAGCCGTCGGACGCACAGCTTTTGTTGGATATTTGCGACAACATCGAGGGCAAGAGTTTTTGCCCGCTTGGTGATGCGGCGGCCTGGCCGATCCAGAGCGCGGTGAAGCGTTTCCCTGAAGACTTCAAGCGCCGGATAATGGCGAACGGGAACGGTTCTCATTAGTTGTCGGAACGCAGCATTTCACCTGTAACAGAGTAGGCACGGCCAAACTCTGGGCATTTCAGGTTTGTGTTTCGCGGAAAAGGTTTCGATTACAAAATACATTTCTATAGGAGTAAAACACTATGGGAAAAGGTGATAAGCGTTCACGACGCGGGAAGATCTTCGCGGGAAGCTTTGGCAAATCGCGTCCGAAAGGCAAAAAGAAGAACACGGCAGCAAACGACGGCGCCAGTTCGAAATCTGAAAAGAAATCCAAGTAGGCCAGAGAGCTTAAATGGCAACTGAATTAGTAAAGATCACTATCGACGGCAAAGAGGTCGAGGCCGAAAAAGGCTCCGTGCTTATCGACGCCTGTCGTGAACACGGGCAGAATATTCCCTCTTTCTGCTACTACAAGGACCTGGAGCCACAGGCATCTTGCCGCATGTGTCTGGTTCGCATCGAAAAGATGCCGAAACTTCAGACATCATGCACGATCAAGGTCACCGACGGTATGGTCGTCACGACCAAAAGCTCGGAAATCGAAAAAGCTCAGCGGGCGATGGGCGAATTTCTCCTTGCGAACCACCCGCTCGACTGCCCGGTCTGCGACCGTGGAGGCGAATGTGAACTCCAAGAGGTCATTTTTGACTGGGGCGACGTAGAAGAGCGGTTCACCGAGAATAAGAACGTAAAGCCTGAGAAATATCTTTCACCCATCGTCGCAAACGACCCGCAGCGATGCATCCTCTGCAAACGCTGCACGCGTGTCTGCAACGAGTGGATGGGCGAGGACGCCATCGAGGCCGGAAACCGCGGTGTTAACACCGTCATCGGAACCTACGGTGGCTGGCTCAATTGCTCGCAGTGCGGCAACTGCATCGAAGTTTGCCCAACAGGCACGCTGCTCGACGGAGTCTACCGCCACGCGACGCGTCCATGGGAACTTGACCAGACCCTGTCTCTTATACACATCTCCGAGCCCACGAGACAGC
>JAUCQE010000545.1 GCA_030372865.1 Pyrinomonadaceae bacterium | reverse complement strand
CTCGGAGATGTGTATAAGAGACAGACCTTGTCTTCCGGGCTGTCGGCCCTGTTGGCCGTCGGGCTGGGCTGCCGGGCCGGAGACGGCGTCGTCCGCGGCGACGCTGTCGGCCGAGCCGGCGATGGCGAAGCGGCCGGTGTTGCGGTGGGCGTCGCCTGCGGTTCCGTGTTCGTGTTGGTGTTCGGCGTGGTACGCGGCGTCGGTGTGGGCTTAACGTTGGTGTTCGCGTTCGGCGGCGGGCCGTAGCAGAGCATTACGCCGCTTGGCTGCATCACGCAGTTCGGCATGAACTGGCTGCCGCCGCCCGGTATCGTGTAAACGTCACCTCCCGGCGGAATGTACTCCGGCCCCGGCTGGGGCAAGGGTACGCCGCTCGCCCACGGATTGTAACCGTCACCGCCCGGAAGAGTGTCCGGTGCGGTCAGTGCGGTGTTCGATGCACTGTCCGTCATCGCCGGCATCGCCGCAAGCGTCTGCTCCTCGATGCCCGTTGCCGGGTTGATGGGCTGGACCGGCATTCCGTTCGCATCGGTTTGCAGCACGGTCGTCGGGTCTGTCTGTTTTACCGACGTCGCATAGATCAGGGCTCCGGCGAGTGCGGCGATACCGATCACGACCATCGCGACGGTCGTCCAGATATTCTGCTTCGGTTTTGCTTCACCAGCTCCGGCGGCGACCGCGTGCCCGGACGCGAGCGTCGTCAGGTCGTCGTAGATCTCCTGAGCGGTCTGGTAGCGAAGCGACGGATCTTTCGCCAGGGCTTTAAGAATTACCGGTTCAAGGCCCTCCGGCACGTCCTGCCGGAATGCGACGAGCGGAGCCGGTGCTTCCTCGATGTGTTTCAAGATGACGTCGGTCGGTTTCTCGCCTGTGAACGGCACGACGCCGGCAACCATCTCGTACAAAACGACGCCGAGCGAATAGATGTCGCCGCGTTCATCGACGAATTCCGAACCGCTGCCTTGTTCCGGCGGCAGGTACGCAAAATCGAGCGGCGTTGCCTCTAGCATTTCTTCGCTGCGGACCATCGCGTTCGGCGAGCCGAATCCCGTCATTTTCGATACCGGCGAGCCATCCGGTGCATCCGCGATGAGCACGGACGACGATGAAAGATTGCCGTGGACCACGCCTGCCGAATGCGCGGCGATCAATGCCGCAGCCATCTGGCGGCCGATCGCGACGGCCTTGTCCGCGGCCATCTGCCCGTCGCGAATTATCTCGGTCCGCAGTGAATCGCCGCTCACCGCATCGCAAACCGCATACGAAACGCCGTTCGCGTCAGTCCCGAAATCCGTGACGTTCAAAACGTTCGGATGGTCGATCTTTGCCTCGGCCTTTGCGACGTCAAAGAACACGGCCCGGGCACGGTCGTCGCCCATCAGGGCAGGCGGCAATATCCTTACCGATACCGGCTTGTCCGTCAGGACGTGGCGGGCATGGTAAAGATCGCTGTCGCGGCCGTGCGAGATGACGGTCTCGAGACGGTATTTCTCGGCGATAACGTTTCCGATCATTTCTTGGCTCATCAATTTTTAGAACGCTCTCGGTCAGCAGGGGTTGCAACTAAAGACGCCGCCCGACCGCGATTTTTGCGCATCGCTTCGGAAAATGGAAACGCGGACCAGAGCTTTTGGGCCCGGTCCGCGTCGGTCTGTTTGGCCCGTAATTACCGAAGAACGGCGAAAACGATAACCAGTGCGAAAAGCACGAGCGACTCGATAAGTGCGAGCGCGATGATCATGATGGTCTGGACCGTGCTGGCGGCACCCGGGTTACGGGCAGCACCTTCAGCGGCACGCGAACCGACAAGACCCTGTGCAAGAGCTGCGAGACCGGCTGCGAGGCCGAATCCGAGACCGGCTGCGAGTGCCTTCGACGAAGCGACGGTCGATTCGTTGTCAGCAGCACCGGCCTGTGCCATTGCCGGCAGTGCCATCAGCGCGAGTGCCAGCGTCGAGAAAAGGACGTATTTGAATTTGTTCATTTTAATAGTCTCCAGTTGTTATTTGTGTTTTGAAGACCCGATGTTCGAACTGTTTTCGCGACCGACTGCGGTTATGATTTCGCCTCACTTCCGGTATGCCTTGATTTCTACTCTCGTTGGAGTCAAGGCTCCTGTTGCGTGCGGGCACATCTGCTATAAAACGCGATCGCCGTTCGGTTCTCCTTCGGGGCTTCGATATCGGGAAGCCGTGTTAGCGGTCTCCCAGATCTTTATGCATGGGCAACAGCCGGCTCACCGTGAGCGGCGTGCTCCTCATCATGCTCGTCATGCGGCGGATGCGTTACCTCGCTGAGGTAGATCATCGAAAGCAGCGTGAAAACGAGCGTCTGTACGAATGCGACGAAAACCGCCATCACCAGCAGCACCGCCGGCAGCAGGATCTGCGTGTACGGCGGGAACAGGTTCGTGATCTGCAGGTAGATCTGCTCGTCCGCGAACATGTTCGCAAACAGGCGGATACCGAGCGTGATCGGGCGGATCATGTTACTGAAAAGCTCGACACCGAAAATGAGCGGCGTAATAAAGATCGCCATCAGCAGCGGCAGTTTCGGGCCCGCGAGGTGGGCAAGGTGTTTCGCAAGCCCGTTCTCCGCGATACCGACGCCGTTGTAATAGATGAACGACGAGATACCGAGTGCGAATGTCACCGTGACGTTCGCGGTCGGCGACATAAAGAGCGGGAACGTGCCCATCAGGTTCGAGATCAGCACGAGGCAGGCGAACGTCGCGACGACCGGGAAATACCGAAAGCCGTGCGGCCCGACGACGTTGATGATCATGTCCTTGATGGCGAGGAAACCTGCCTCAAGCGTCATCTGTCCCGGTTTCGGGTCGTCCTCGGAAAGCTTGCCTTTGAAGATGCTGATGACGAGAACCGTCAGGATACAGGCGATAACGAACATCACCGTGTACCACGGGATCGCCGTTTCAGCCGTATACGGGCCGAAAACCTTTTCCGGCGTCGTTCCGAAATTTTTGAATATCGCACTCCACCAGACGTAGGTGGTGTTCATCTGGATCTGATGAAGCGGTTCACCGATATAGTGGTTGATGAATTCGACGATAAGCGGTGTATGGTGTCCGCCGCCTTCTGCAAATAAGAACATTATTAAAGTTCCTTCCTGTTAGAGAAGCTTGTAAATATTTGTATCAATCCGTCCGCCATCACGGCGAAGCCAAAACCGGCCATTCCGAGCAGTACCGCGATTATCGGCACGATGCCGGTCGCGTATATCAGGGCGATCGCAAAGCCGAGTGTGAAATACCGGGCTATGTACTTGATCGCCGAAAGCCTCGGACGTTCGCCTTCGGCCGTTGTGTCAAAAACCTTTCGGAGCGAATGCTTTAGCCAGTAGTAGCTGGCGAATGCGAGAGCCGTTCCGAGCAGTACGCCGAGTCCCGTCCTAAGGTCGAAAAGCACGGCCCCGGCTATGCTTCCCGCGATGCCGAGTATCGCCATCAGTATCAGGATGCGGCGGTGCGACATCGGTCGACCCGCACTGTTACCTAAAGACTCTTGGCCATCGCGCATTCAAACCCTAAATTTTACTTGTAAATCGGTGAAAAGACAAAGCGGGCGGGTTGATTTGGGCATCCCCGGGCGGTCAGCCGAGAAGGCCGCCAGAACCGCCGTCCTTGCCGCCTTTTGCGGTGCGGAGTATCTCGGAATTTATGCGGAAAAACTGGATAAAGCCTATGACCGCTCCGAGTACGATGCCGCCGACGATGCCCCACGGCGAACTGCCGAAAAGCAGGTCGGCGAACCAGCCGAGGATAAGCATGAACACGATCGACCCGAAAAGGGCTATACCGGCGGACCATGCAAGGCCCGTCATTCGAATGGTCTGTCCCGTGGTCGGAGGCGTGTAGTCGGGCGTTGACGAAGTATGCTCGGTTGACGAAGGCGGCGTGGCCGGTCTCTCTTCGGCAAGTTCAAAGAGGCTGCTGACCTCGGGGCCCGAACTGAAGATGCCGCCGGCTGCGGGACTTTCCGGGGCATCTTCCTGCTGCTCGTCGCTGTCGAGAAAATTCTTGATCATCGCAAGCCACCTGGTCAGGAGCTATTTTGTCGCCTGTTCCGCTGTCGCGACCTTAACGCCGAGGTATTCGAACAGCTTGTCTTGGATCGCGGCGTTCGTCACCAGTTTGCTGTGCACCTCGCACTGCAGGATCTCCGCCGTCAGCGGAATGGTGTTTGCCTTACCGATGGAGGTCAGCGTTTCGGCCGCGAGCGACCGCTTTGTGACCACACCGTCGCCGAGGGCAAATATTATCGGCTTAAGGATCTCGCTTTCCACCTTTTCACCGTTCTTTCGCTTAAAACTCTTCGTTCCGAACTGCGTGATCCAGCGATCCTCGTCCTCATCGCGTCGGAGGATCATTGCGCTTGCGGTCTCCTTGCAATCGGAACCGATCAGGTAAAGCTGGACGGGCACATCACGACGGCTGTTTGCATTGATCGCCGCCTGGAACCGTTTGGCCCTGAGCAATGCGGCACGGAAGAACGGCCTCGCGTTATTCTGTTCGTTTTGGCTGAAACGCTTTGTAAAATCTTTGTCCTTCCAGAATGCCCAATCATACTCTTCCCACGTTGCCGGGTCGTAAATGTCGAGTTTTATCGGTTTGAGGTCCTCGTCAAAAACTTGCAGGCTGCCCTCGGCCGGCAGAAGCTGATAGACCGACGGGGCCGTAAAAGCGTCGAAGCGGTTGATGTCTCGAAAGAAGGGCAAATTGATGCCGCCGCCGATATAGGAATAGCCGTTCAGCAATGTATCGAGAGCCGACACGGAGCCTTCATTAGGCGTTCCGAGCAGGAATATCTTGTCGAAGTGCTTCGCTCCGGCCCATGTCGGGCTGATCGTGCCGCCCGGAATATCGCTGTCGCCGTACATCGCGGCGTAACGCGAGATCAGGCCGCCCATCGAATGAGCGATGACGTTGAACTTCAGGTCGGGTTTTCCAAGCTTTTTCTTCAGGGCTTCAATGTCCCTGATCAAACGCCGGGCTGTTTCGACGTTGTCGCGCCGCCAGTCGTAAGGGAAGACGTAGAACGTATCCTGAAATCCATTCTCGCCGGGCTCATCCCACTTCGCCTCGCGATAGCCGCCGCGTTTCTGCAGCGAGTCGATCAGGCGTTCGTAGATCTCGACCTCGGGCAGCAGCTTGACGATGCGTATCTCGCGGATGATGTCGCCGGGAACTAGATTGTCGTGGTTCTGCGAGAGATTTGGTGAGATCGGCAGCCGCAGGTCGTCGTCTTTTGCACGCCGGCGGCTGAACCAGACCCTTTTTCCGGTCTCTTTGTTGATGAGCTCGGAGCCCGTAATGCCGGGGATTATTATCACCGGCGGCTTTCCTGTCGGGATCGGCTGTTCGTTCTGCGCAAACGCAGAAAAAGCCGCCGCAAGCGCGAGGAGAAAGGCCGCAAAAATGCGTTTTTGTGCAGGATGCATACTGTTCAGATGACGAAACTCCATCGCGGACTTGCCCGAAAAGCTCTGATCACGGCTTCATCATAGCACCATTTCGTGCATTGTTCGCGGCGATCTTCATTTGGAACGGCCGCGGATACGGGTGCGGTCGTGCGATATGAGTTCGTATTCAGTACCACGCCAATCGATCGTTCGCGACAGCAGGGCGGCGACGCAGTTGTAGAAAAAGATAAAGGGCGTGACGGCCCATAAGGTGTTTTGTGTGAACATTTGCCGCCGAAGCTGATTTTCAAACTGCGGCAGGACGAGCATTACGGCCTTGAGCCGGAGCCACGCCTTTCCTACGCTCAAGACGCTTACCGCGGCGAGCGTCAATATCGCGGCCCATACGGCAAACGAGTTCGCGGGGCTGAGGAGCACAATTAAAAGTGCCCAGATCGTCACGACACAAAAAAGCCCGGAGCCGATGAATGAAGTGATCCAGAGGCCCTGGCGGTAAACGCGTGTGATCTTCATCTGCCGCGTCGTGAACTCGAGCATCTCGCACAACGTGCAGTTCTCGACCGATGCGGTCACCGCCTGCGGGACGAACTTGATCGCGAGATTCGCTTCACTCAAGGCCCGCGTCATCGTGAAATCGTCGGAGACAGTGCCTCGCCAGCGGTCACGGATATTAAGCTGCTCGAACGTCCCGCGGCGGATCGCCGTTGAACCGCCCCAGCAGAAGTTGCCTTCGGTTTTCGGTCCCAGAGCCGAGGCGACCGAGGCATTCCACACGGAGCGAAGCTCGGTCGCGAGATCGGGCTTTCTCGCAATGAACCAGCGATAGCCCGTCGCGGCACCGATATCGTTAGACGCTAGCGGCGAGACAAGCGACCGCAGCCAGCCGGGCGATGGCCGTGCGTCGGAATCGACAAAAACGAAAACTTCACTGTCCTCAGAGGCGTGCCGCACGGCCTCGCGAAGATTCTCGACCTTTTGGCTCGAATCCTCCGACCGGCCCGCGACGACGAGCTTTACATGCCGCTCCGCTTCCCGCCAAGCGGTCTCGATCACCTCGGCTGCAGGGTCGTCCGGGTCGTCGATGACAAAGATGACCTCGTACTCCGGATAATCCTGATGCAGCAGTGCATCGAAATTCTCCAGCATCCCGTCGTCAACACCCTTGCACGGAGCGAACACGGAAACGTACGGCTGCCAATCTGAAGGCGGCTTTGCGATCTCCCTTTTGAAATATTCGAGGTACGATATCCCGCCGCGGAAAGAGCGATAGCTAAAATAGATAAGCAGGGCAGCAAGGATGTAGAAAACAATAACCATCAAGTAGTTTTCACTTATCAGTTATAACTTTTCACTTATTCCGAAATGCCCATGATGAGCGGACGCAGAGACCGGATCGTTCGAGGAGTTGCGTCGCCGCCGCTTTTTGCCATCACTCCCGCGGCGTTTTGCCCCAAGGCTGACCGACGCCCTCGATCCTCAAGCAGAAGAGTGAAAGACTCGTGAAGGCGTTCTGAAATCTGGAAGCCGTCGGGTGCTTCCCCGGTCTGAATTATGGCGTCGTGTTTCAAAAACTCCTTCACAACGCTGTCGAAATTATGCGTGTACGGGCCTGAAACGATCGCCTTGCCCTCGACCGCAGGCTCAAGAACGCTCTGCCCACCGTGCGGGATGAGGCTGCCGCCGACGAATACGATCTCGGCAAGGGGATAGACCGATCGAAGTTCGCCGATAGTATCAAGGAGGATAACGTCGGCGTCTTTGTCATTGTGAGATTCGTCAGCGCTGCGCCGGACGTAGGTGTACGGCGATGCTTTCAGCAGTGCCTCGACGGCGTGGAATCTTTCAGGGTGCCTCGGCACCAGCATCAGTCGGCAATGGTGACCAAGAACGCCTTCGAGAGCCTTGAGCACATACCGCTCTTCGGGTTCGTGCGTGCTCGCGGCGACGATCAGCGGCTTTTCGGCAGTGATGCGGAACCGATTGCGAAAATGTTCTGTCAATGCGGCATCTGATGAACCGGAAACCTGATCGAACTTGATATTGCCTGTGACCTCGACCCGGTCGGCTTGAATGCCAAGCCCTTTTATCCGATCTGCGTCGTTCTCCGCCTGCATCAGTGCAAGATCGACGTCATTCAGGACGCGTGAGACGAACGGACGGACACGCGAATATCGATCGAAAGACCTTTGAGAAAGCCGGCCGTTGACGATCGCGACCTTCGCACCGGCAATCTTTGCTTCGTGGATGAACCGCGGCCAGATCTCGGTTTCCATCAGGAGCACCGCCGCGGGTTTGAAAACCTCGAGTGCCCGCCGAACGCTGAATTTCCAATCGAAAGGGAAGTAAAAGACCGCGTCGGCCTTTCCGGCAAATATCTTTTTCGCGAGTTCCTGGCCGGTCCGCGTGGTCGTAGAAACGATAACGCGATGCTCGGGAAATTCGCTCAGCAGCCCGTCGACCAGCGGCCGTGCCGCGTTTGCCTCGCCGACTGAAACGCAGTGCAGCCAGATCACCGGCCGACGGTCCTGTACGAACTCCGGATAGTTCCCGAGCCGCTCCATAAACCCGGAGGCATACTTC
>JAUCQE010000544.1 GCA_030372865.1 Pyrinomonadaceae bacterium | reverse complement strand
GTGCCTTCCAGATCATAAAAGGCCGCAGCTTTTCCGTTTTTTTTCATACGGGCAATGTGCTATTTTAGGTGAACTCACCAACAGCGGTTTTGAAGCAAGTCAAAATATTAGCACGGCGCGCGAGAATTGCTATATGAAAAACCGGTATCTTTACATTTTAATTACAATTGTAATTACATTGTATTTACAGACGGGATGCACCTTGACCGCGGAGGGCGAACCACCCACCGCGACGGTCGCAAAGGACTCCATACCGGGAACACTCCAAGAGGCAGACTCGCTCTTCTCCCAACGCCGCGACGTAGAAAAACTGCGAGCCGCGTTCGAAGCTGTAAAGAAACTGCGCGACCCCGCTGATCGGAACTACGAAGTCGAATGGAAATTCGCGAAATTTTCCTATTTCCTCGGTAAGCAAACTTCCGATGAGAGCGAGGCGCAGGCAATCTTTGAGCGTGGCAAGGAAGCGGGTAAGATCGCCTCGCGAATCGAACCCGATAAACCTGACGGCCACTTCTGGTTTGCCGCGAACCTTGGCGAACTCGCGAAGATGAGCCCGGTAACAGTCGGGATAAAGTCGGTCGACGAGATAAAGGACGCCATGAACACCGTGGTCCGCATTGATCCGGCGTATCAGGCCGCCAGTGCATTTGACGCTCTCGCTCAGGTCGAGATGGGAACGCGATTGTACGGCGGCAGCGAGGCGAAGGCAGTCGAACTGCTTGAGAATGGCCTTTCGATCAACAGCTCGAACGGAAACCTCCGCGTTACTCTTGCCGAAGCCTATCTGGCGGTCAAGCGGGACTCTGATGCTCGAAAACAGATAGATGAGCTATTAAAGATGCAGCCGGTACCGGGTTACGAGATAGAGCATGAAGCAGCCGTTGCCAAGGCAAAGCAACTCTTATCGACGAGCTTTTAGCCGCCGGCTGTTTCCTTTTCTAGTTCCTACGGCTTAGAATGCCGATACCTATGCGACATGCCCTCTTTCCCGGTTCGTTCGATCCGCTTACGAACGGACACCTCGACATCATCAAGCGCAGCATCCCTCTTTTTGACGAGATAATAATCGCCGTTCTTAATAATCCGGAAAAGAACCCGATGTTCACGGTCGAGGAGCGCTGTTCGATGATCAACGAGATCATACCGTCGCTTGGCGGAAATGGCTGCAAACTGGTTGTCGACAGTTTCTCAGGGCTTACAGCTCATTTCGCCATCGAACGCAATGCGACCGCGATCGTCCGCGGCATCCGTGCAGTGGCCGACTACGAGTACGAATTGCGTATGGCTCTAATGAATCGCAAGCTCGCTCCTAACATCGAAACAGTGTTCTTGAT
>JAUCQE010000543.1 GCA_030372865.1 Pyrinomonadaceae bacterium | reverse complement strand
ATGCCTTCGTCGAAGCGATGATCGACATCGACCGCGAGGCCCAGGAGAACCCGCAGTTCGTCATCGACGCACCGCATTCGACCCGCATCGGCCGCCTCGACGAAGCGACCGCCGCCCGCAAACCGGTCCTCCGCTGGAAGCCGGACATGGACACAATGTCGAAGGGCGCGTAACTGCACAGCCGGAAAATTTAGATCAAAAGGCGTTCGCATTCCGCAACGCCTTTTTTCTTTTCGCAACTTTGTGTAACTTACTCGGGTGTTTGGCCCGTTCGTCCACAATATCGATCCGATCATTACGAGCATTTCCGGTGTTCATCTTTGGTGGTACGGAACGAGCTTCACGCTCGGTTTTCTGAACGCCCATCTGTTCCTGCGTCGAAACCGCGAACGCATCGGGCTTTCGATGGCCGCGGTCTATGACCTCACGCTGTTGCTCGCGGTCGGCGTTCTCGTCGGCGGGCGCGCGGTTGTCGTGATCAACAACGAGTGGGAGTTCTACCGCGACCACTTGCTTCTGATACCAAGCATCTGGGTAGGCGGCTTTGCGTCACACGGGCTCATTTTCGGCGGCGCGGTGGGTGTCGGTATTTTCTGTCTGTTGTATAAGTTTCCCATCCGGCCGTTGCTCGATGTACTCGCGATCTCGGCGGCCATCATTCTCGGCTTCGGCCGCGTCGGAAATTTTATCGATGGCCAGATCTTCGGCAGTCTCACAGACCTGCCTTGGAGCGTGCAGTTCCCCGGGGTCGAGGGCTTTCGCCATCCGGTCGTGCTTTATGACGGGTTGAAGAATTTCCTCCTCGTGCCGTTACTTTTATGGATCAGGAGCCGCGGCGTTCCGCCCGGCCGCATTGCCGTAATATTTGTGATCCTCTACGCCGGGCTCCGCATTCCGATCGATCTACTTCGCGAGTATCCGACGACGATGTGGGGCCTGCCTAACGGCCAGATGCTGAATATCCTGATGGTCGCATTCGGCGTCGTCGCGTTGTACATAAATCTATATCGTTCCCGCCGCAACGCCGGGCCCGACATGCAAATCGTAAAATTGCCCGACGGTCCGACCCGCTGGCGCGTTGCCGCTCTCGTTTCTATTTGCGTGATCCCGCTGGTCATCCCCAGCGATGCCACTCGGGACGTTCCTGCCACGTACGGAAAACGTCACCCCGGCCTCGAACATTCGTGGATGTATCCCGCGATCGCCGAAGAGCTTGCCGCTGCCGAACGTGAAAAGGAAGGAAGGCCATAGCAGCCCGACCGCGAGACGCTCTTTGAGTTCTCGCGGTTTTCGTTTATGCTCTCGGCAAAATCTGCTCGTTAAGGAGACCGAAATGATCAAAAAGGTCCTCGTCTATCTCGGCGTTTTTGCCGCGATCTTTATCGGCATTGTTACGATCCTCGTTTTCACTACCCGCACCGAATTTCGCGTCGAACGCGCTATCACCATTAACCGCCCGAAAGACGAAGTTTTCCGATACGTCGCCAGTTTACGGAACCAAAACGATTGGGGCCCGTGGTACAAGAAGGAACCCTCGATGAAGCAGGAGTTTCGCGGCACCGACGGCGAGGTCGGCTTCGTCTCGCACTGGACGGCCGCCAGCGACGAGGTGGGCGAGGGCGAACAGGAGATCAAACGCATCGTCCCGGGCGAACGCGTCGAGACCGAACTCCGCTTTATCCGCCCGTTCGAGTCAAGGGCCGACGCATATCTCGTCACCGAATCAGCCGGCGAAAGCGCTACCCGCGTCCGCTGGGGCTTCGATTCGGAGATGCCGCGGCCGATGAACCTGATGCTGCTCGTTATGGACATGGACGCCCTCGTCGGCAAAGATTTCGAAGAAGGCCTCACGAGCTTGAAGACGATTCTCGAGCAAAAGTGACCGCCGTCACTGCTGTTGCTCCGGAACCGCGAAATCATTGCTCAGGCCCTTTGATTGGGTATATAATTCCGCTTAAGAAGACTGCGGTGCCAAATTGGTTCACTCCCAGGGAGGCTAGATGAAAACTAAGCTCACGTTCTTAGCAATCTTCGCGTTTACTTTCTCTTGCATCGTGTTCGCACAGGCGGCCGCCGCCGCGGACACTCCGGTCTTTACCGAATATCGCGGCATTAAGATCGGAATGACGATGGACGAGGTCCGGGCAAAGCTCGGCGGCCCGAAAGAGAAATACGACTCAGAGGACGATTTCGAGATCT
>JAUCQE010000542.1 GCA_030372865.1 Pyrinomonadaceae bacterium | reverse complement strand
CATTATGTAGCTTAAATATTGCTCCCAAAATTTACGAAAGAATCTCAGCGACGGAGCTTTTCCGTCCAGATTCACCAGGAATTCAATGCCCAATGCCTTCCACAATCCCGCGAGCGAAACGTACGTCGAGACGGGCCGAAGCTGCACGTCGGTATAAAAATCGAACACCTGTCGGCCGGGAAGAAAAGTGTTGAACGTGTAGCTGTTTATGTGGTTCCGATGGGTCGGGTCGTTTGCCCAATCCGGGTTTGTGTAGTGCGGAGCAAGAAGTCTTATCCGCCCGCCCGGTTTCGCGATGCGGTGGAGTTCGCTAATGAAAGCCATCACGTCCGGAACGTGCTCGACGACGTGGTTCGAGACGATCAGGTCAAATTCGTTGTCCGGAAACGGATACGGCGTCTGCCCGAGGTCATGAATGACGTCGGCTTTCGTCCTGGGATTGTTATCTAGACCGATGGCTCCCGGAAATTTATTAACCCCGCAGCCGACATCAAGGATCTTCATCTGTTACCAGATTAATACAGAAGCCACCGGTAATGCCAAGAACACGCTCGAACCCGGTTTGCGTCCCGCAGCGATCATGGTGCGCTGCCGTTCATCACGTGTGTGAACTCGACAGGCGGATGTGTAACGATCGTTGGCGGATTGCCGTTGGGCGGGAATTTGAAGAGCGTTCCTTCCCATGCGCCGAAGTCGTACCGCCCGTTCGAAAGATTATTGTGCGTGCCATACCACTGAATACGGTCTGCAGCATAAACGTTCGCATTGGTGTGAATGGCAAGGGCTCCCATCAGGTATCGGCCGTCTGCCGTTGTCCCCTCGTTGCCCGGTTGGGTGTCGCCGGCAGCGCAGGAATAGACGACGATATTATCGACCTTGTTTGCGATCGCCGACCACATCGCGACATTCGTGTGAAAAACACCTTCGCGGCCGAGCTCGAGGCCCATACCGCCTGCGTCCATCGAAACGCCCGCATTGTCGTTCGAACCGGCATAGCCGTGACAAAGGACGAAAACGGAATGGATCTTTCCGCCGCTGGCGGCGCCTCGGATACTTGCGAAGGCGTTCGCCAACGGTGTGCTCTCGGTCGTATTGAAAATAGAAAGATTAGCGCGGGCGGGAACGCCGCCCTCGAGGCGTTTGTCCCTTAATGCAAAATATTTAGCCATACTACCTCCTGTCGTTATGATCCGTGGCCGGAACAATTATTAGACAGGCCGGGATCATTTTTTTGCGGATCTTCGCTCGAGTGTGGCTTTCTCCCGTTCGCACAAATAGTAGTGCCATAAGATCCGCGCGGCAACTGACCGGAAGGGTTTCCAGCGTTCTGCGATAACAAGAAATTCGTCCGATCCGGGCCGCGGCTCGCCCGATAGCTGATGCCACGCCGCGTGAAGGGCAATGTCGCCCTTCGGCATCACGTCCGGCCGCAGCAGAGCCATCAAAAGATAGATATCGCTCGTCCATTCGCCGATGCCTTTCAGCTTTATGAGTTCGGCTTTTACCTCGCGGTCGGGAAGCGCGTGCAGGCCGTCGAGATCGATCCTTTTCTCGAGCACCGCCTCTGACAGATGCCGAGCGTAAGCCGTCTTTTGCCGGCTGAAACCGATCGTTTTCAGTTCGGAGTCGGTCAGGGTCAATAGATGCTCGGGTTTGACCTCGCCGACATGCCGTTCGAGCTTTTCAAAACATGCTTTCGCCGAGGCTAGCGATACCTGCTGCTCCAAAATCATCCTCAACAAAGTCGCAAACCCGGGCTCGCGATCCCAAAGCGGCGGCGTCCCATGTCGCTCCCAAACAATTCGAAGGTAGGGATCGTCCGCTGCAAGCCTAATGCTCGCGGATCTCAATGTTGTATTGGTAAGCGGTTTGGACATCGTGGCGGACGGCTGTTAAGTTCCTTCTCGACGATAATAGCAATCCAATGGAAAAACTTAGAAAGGCAGCCGCCGCATATTACTTTATACAGAGCCTCGCCGTTATTGGTTGGTGGGTGCTGCTGATGACCTATACCGAATCGCGCACATGGTTCGCTCTCGAATCACGGTCACTGACGACACTTTGGGCCTTTTGGCTGCCGGATCTTCTATTAATCGGACCTTTCTCCCTCGTTGCCGCGGTCCTGATCCGTCGGAAGAGCAATTTCGCTACGCAGGCTATGTGGCTGGCCACAGGTGGGATCACATATGCGACACTTTATACTCTCGCAGTGGTGATGATCACGGATCACGGTTGGCTCGGAGCCGTGCTAATGCTGCCTGCGACGCTGTGGTCCGGTGTGTTCGCGGTTGCGTTGACGGTGGGGGGCGAGATGTTCCGCGAGGCGAAGCCGGCATCGACAAGCTTTATCTATGTAAAGACCGGGTCTCAGATCGTTGTGGTGTGGTCGATCATTCTGATTGTATTTCCATTCGTGATCACGATATTCGAAGACAAGCTTGGAATAGGGCGACTTTCATTTCCCGGGCAGAAGATAGTTGGAGCGGCATTGTTTACGCTTGTCAGCATTCCAGGCGTATGGTCGGCCATTGTGATGTCACGCGTCGGAAAGGGGACGCCGCTGCCGCTTGATCATGCGAAAGAGTTGGTGATAGCTGGGCCGTATTCTTATGTGCGCAATCCGATGGCCGTATCTGGTATCGGGCAGGGACTCGCGGTGGCACTTTTTCTGGGCTCGCCGTTGGTGGCGATATATGCCCTGATGGGATCGGCGATATGGCAATTCATTTTTCGGCCGCTCGAAGAAGAGGACCTTGATTCAAGATTTGGGAAACCATACTCAAGGTACCGGGAACACGTACGGTGTTGGATACCTTCACCCGCAGCCTACCAGATCGACGGCACGGCCGATTCGTCAAATTCTGAGGCGGTACCGTCGGGCATGATGTGAATGATGCGGTCGACGCCCTTTGCCCGCAGCATCGGCGCGAGCATGCCAACGCGGTGGCAGTTCGCCCGCGGCTGTTTGTGCTGCGAGAGCGGCTGCGATTCGGAACACATCATCACAGTCGTTACTTCCGACGCGATCTCTATTATCCGATCAACGCCTCTCGCGAGGTCCTCGGGCAGCGGCTTGGTCTTGCCGCCCGTCTCCGGCAGATGTTCGTAGCCGATTCCGCTCTCTTCAAGCAATTCACGCAAAACCCCGCCGTTGTACTGCGGCCATCGAGAACGCGCGACACTCCGAACGTCACAGACGAACCGCACATCATATCGCCGCAGCAGCTCAAGAAAATACTTGAACTCATGCCTGCCGTGGCCGATTGTATGGATCGTAATTGATCTGTGCATCCTCTAGGACCGACATTTGTCCTGCTCGTCTTCGAAAGGCTGCGGCGGGTCAGTGACGATTACCCGAGTAACTCGTCCGTAGGGGTTGATGTTAACCGCAACGGGACCGCAATCACTCTCCGAACGATTGAACGAATCACTGGTAAAGCACAAGAGGGAATTTAG
>JAUCQE010000541.1 GCA_030372865.1 Pyrinomonadaceae bacterium | reverse complement strand
ACGAGATACACAGCGCTGTCTCGTGGGCTCGGAGATGTGTATAAGAGACAGTGCCGAAGTTGTAGCCCCAGCAAAGATCCCGTTGTATGGGCCGTTGATCGTCAGGGTTCGAATGCCTCCGACACTGTAGTGATCTGCTGCGTTAACGATGTTCCCCGAAAGCGTTCCGCCGACGGTGCCGTTGCCGGAGATGTTAAAATTCGACGAAGCCTGCGGGTTGGAAGTGTTCTGTATATAGTTCGCGCTGCCTGCCGGGAGATTTCCCAAAATGGTGCCCGTGACTATCAGGTTCCCGTTAAAGATGCCCGTGCCGACTACGTGCAGGCGCTCGGTCGGGGCAGTCGTGCCAATGCCGACATTCGAATTGACCGTCACATTTCCCGTGAATAAGCCATTGCCTGCAACGTGAAGCCGCTCCGTCGGGGCAGTCGTGCCAATGCCGACATTCGAATTGACCGTCACATTTCCCGTGAATAAGCCATTGCCTGCAACGTTAAGCCGCTCCGTCGGGGCCGTTGTCCCGATGCCGACGTTCGTGTTGGCAGTCGCGCCGTTGACGCCGTTGATCGCGCCGAGAATCAGAGAATTGCTTTGCGTTGCCGTAGCTAGAAAGCCGACCGCCGTTGCGTTTGAAAGCCCGTCTGCAAACACCTGCGTGCGGTTTCCAAGAAGCGTGATCCCGTTGCCGGTGAGATTGCTCTGGCCGGAGCGTGTTCCGAGAAATGTGTTGTTCGTGCCTCCAACATTATTTCGCCCGGAAAATGAACCGATGAACACATTGTCCGTTCCGGTGGTATTCGCCAGTCCGGCGTTCGCGCCAAAAAAAGAGTTCTCCAGGCCGGTAGTGGTCGCAGTGCCGGCTGAAGTGCCGAAAAAGGAGTTTCCGCTTCCATTCGTCTGAGATCCGGAGTTTGTACCAAAGAACGTGTTGCTGAGGCCGTTGGTAATGCCGGCACCGCTTCCGATTCCCGCAGTGAGATTGTTGGTTCCGACGGTGGTGAGGATCCGCTGGTTGTTCAGATCGAACTGCGTCGCCGCGTTCACGATATTCCCCGACAATGTGCCGGCAGCCGTGCCGTTACCGCTGATGTTGAAGTTCGACGAGGCCTGCTGAGTTCCCGTGTTCTGGATGTAGTTCGCGCTGCCTGCGGGAAGCGTGGCGTTCAGCGCACCATTCACCGTCAGGTTCCCCGTCAAGAGACCGTTGCCGACGACGTGCAGACGCTCTGCAGGAGCGGTCGTCCCGATGCCGACGTTCGTGCTCGCCGCGGCACTGTTGACGCCACTTATCGAGCCGAGGACCAGAGAGTTGCTTTGCGAAACTCCGGCGCGCGAGCCGATCGCCGTAGCGTTGGTCAGGCCGCCAGAGAGAACCTCCGCGAACGGTCCGACAAGCGTGTTGTTGCTGCCGGTCGTATTGATGAGTCCTGAAGCCACGCCGAAGAATGCGTTGTTGGTGCCGGTCGTCGAATTGCTTCCGGCAGAGGCACCGAAGTACGAGTTCCCGGCTCCGGTGGTGTTTGCTCCTGTATTGAATCCGAAGAACGAGTTGAGATCGGAGGTCGTGTTGCTCGAGCCGGCGTTGTTTCCAAAGAAAGAGTTGGCGCCCCCGGTGGTGGATTGCCCTGCGTTCCGTCCGGCAAAGAGGTTCGCGGTTCCCGGAGCCGAAAATATCTTCACGCCGCCGAGGTTGAACTGCGTCGCTGCATTGAGGGAATTGCCCGAGAGCGTTCCGCCCGCAGTTCCGTCGCCGCTGATGTTGAAGTTCGAAGCTGCCTGCTGGGTTGCCGAGTTCTGAATGTAATCCGCACTTCCCGGCAATGGCGGGCGCTGTCTCTTATACACA
>JAUCQE010000540.1 GCA_030372865.1 Pyrinomonadaceae bacterium | reverse complement strand
CCCCCCCCCCCCCCCCCCCCCCCCCCCCCCCCCCCCCCCCCCCCCCCCCCCCCCCCCCCCCCCCCCCCCCCCCCCCGTTTTCAAGCAGAAGACGCCATACCACATACACAGCGCTGTCTCGTGGGCTCGGAGATGTGTATAAGAGACAGTTCTAGTAGAATCTGTTAAATTCGGGGAAGCCTAAACGTCGATGGACGCATGGTGATCCCGAGCCAAGCCGGACCTAAAAGTTCGGAAGGTGTAGAGACTTGACAGCAGACTCGTAAAGAGAAGAGAAAGTCCAGACCACAAACCCGAAAGGGGCGTCGAAAGGCGTAGTTGGTAAGCATAATCCGTTGGTTGTAGGTTCGAATCCTACCGAGGGCATACCTTTCTTTTTTGACCGTTCGTATTCTCCCTTACCATCTTTTTACTACGAAAAGCCGACACTTAGATCATGTACTGGTCTGAGAGTTGGAAAGAAGCATCTGCACAGAGGCCGCCGGCGAATGGCGGTGGACCGCCTGCAAAAGCGGGCGGCGGCGATCTCCTGCTCGATAAGATCATCAGTGAAAAAGTTGATACCGCATCGGGCGAACGGGTGGTCCGAGTAGAGTTTCCCACGCCCGCGTTCGAGACCCGTTTCAAAAGTTGTCTCTCACAGGTGCCCGTTGAAGCCCGCATCGAAGGCGAAGGCCGCGGCCGCGCACTGCTGCTGCGGCCTCGTAACATAAGGTATTTCGACGACCTCGTCCGCTCGAGCGGCCTGATAAACTGCGAGGCAGCGATGAGGGCAGTCAACTTCCTCAAAACGCACGCTACCGGCTTCCTCAGGTTCGAGACCCGCTGAAACACTCTCACGTTCTTCTGTAAATATTGAATTAAAAGGATGGTAGCGAGTACGGGAATCGAACCCGTCTTTCAAGATTGAGAATCTTGCGTCCTAACCGATAGACGAACCCGCCAGACCTGACGAACCCATATATTACAACAGCTTCGCGGATTTCCAAACCCGTTCTGTGCCTCTCGCGAAAGCCGTCCCGGTTGCCAATGCGCGCGGGTTCTGCAAAAATGCATCTCTAAGCCTCAAGCCCGCCAATATGAAACTCAAAGGCCGCAGTTACTACATCCGCAAAGCACACCGCTATCTCGGCATTTTTATCGGCATCCAGTTCATGCTCTGGACCATCGGCGGGTTGTATTTCAGCTGGACGGTGCTTGACGAGATACACGGCGACCACCTGCGGCACGAGACCGCGATGCCGGACGTCGCGATGTTCCACATTCCGCCGCATGAGGCAATCGCTTCGCACGCTAACGGCGAGACGGCAGATCTAACGAAGTTCCGCATGATATCAGTGATGGGCGAGCCGCATTATTCCGTCACCTACGGCAAAGGCGGGACGGCGCGGTCGATAATGGTGAACGCCTCGACCGGCCAGGCACGAGCGGCCATCACGGAAGACGAAGCAAAGAGAATCGCCGCCGGCACGATGCATGAGCCCGCGGATGTGGAATCGGTCGAGCTTGTAACGACGGAAAAAATGAGCGGCCATCACGAGTACCGTGAAAAGCCGCTACCTGCTTGGGCCATCACCTTCAAGCATCCTGAAAGCGTAACGGCGTACGTCGGTGCAAATGACGGGCAGGTCCACGCCGTCCGGACGAACAGCTGGCGTGCATTCGACTTTTTGTGGATGCTGCACACAATGGACTATTCGGGCCGGGACAATTTCAACAACTACCTCATCCGCGGCTTTTCGGTGCTCGGCATCCTGACCGTGATGTCCGGCTTCCTGCTTTTCTTTGTCAGTTCCAAAACGATGCGACGCATCTTCAAGCAGCGTTCAAATTAGAATCTTATCTTTATCCCGCCGTTGAACACGCGGCCCTCAAGGTGCGTGTAAACCTCTGCGAATTCGGGGTCGGTAAACGGCGGAAACACGACCTGGCTGTAACGGCTCTGCCGCACGTCGGTGATGTTCTCGGCATTTATGAAGAGGCTGAAGTTCTTGAAGATCTTTTCGCCGAACATGCCGACGACCGTGTAAGAGCGTGCACTTGTCCGGTCCGAGAGTGTCTGACGGCCGGTGAAATGTGCCTCGATCCCGGCCTTGAAGCTGTCGTGCTCCTCAAAGATCAGCGACGAATTTACCTTGCTCTTCGGCGTCAGCGGCAGTATGCGGTTGCCCGGCAGGTAACCGGCCTTCGCGTCGGTGAATGTGTAGCCGATAAAAAGCTTTGCGATGTTATAGTCGGCACGCAGGTTCGTCTCAAACCCTTTGCTGATAATTGTGCTGCCGGCGTTGGCATATTCGAAAATTCCTTTCCCGCGGGATTCGAGGATCAGCGGGTCGGTGATCTGGGTATAGAAGAACATCTGGTTGATCGAGATGCCGATCTTTTCCCCGATGGAACCGCGGTAGTTTATGTCGAACGTCCCGCCCCGGCTGCGTTCGGCTTCAAGTCCGTCACGTATGGGCAGGATTCCGCGGAACAGAAGCGTCTCGGAATCTTCCGTAAAGATCGTCGGCGTCTTGTACCCGAGCCCGAAACCGACGCGGCTCGTCAGGTTCTCGTTAAAGCGATAGAGCAGCGAAACTCGCGGCAATGCGAACGTTCCGTAATTGCGTGCATGATCGACCCGCAGCCCTGCCTCGATCGAGAATCGGTCCGTGAGGTCGACCGTGTCCTGAACAAAACCGCCGAACGATGTGTGCGATTCGTCGCGTGCGAGAGTGTCAACCGCCGGATTCCGTTCGTCAAAGCGGTCGTGTGCCGCCGAAAATCCGAACACAAGCCCATGGTTCCGTACGGGCATAAAATACGCGACGTCGGTGTAGGAATTGAACTGCCGCCCGTCAAATCGGTAGCTCGGCGTCGTCAGTTCGCGGTCGAAGAAGGCAAAGCTCTGCTTCGCCACGATCCGCCGGCCTTCGGCGAGGTCGCGGCTAAAGCTCACGTTCGTGATGTTCCTGAGCGACAGGTTCTTTTCGAAATATTGGTTCAGCGGCCCGGCGTTGCCCGCGATCACACGCATGTCGCCGCCCTTTCGGTTCTGATAGGTCGTCGAGTTTCCGATCGTCAGCCGAGTTTTTTCGTCGATGTAGAAGAACGCCTGCGGCGAGACGGCAAACGAATATGTCCGCGGCAGGTCGCTGAAGCCGTCGTCGTCAACATCGTATTCGTTCTGGTAATTGAACTGCCCGAGGAATGTGTAGCCGAACTTGTTAATCTTCCGCGTCGTGAACAAAGAGGCGTCCGAGCCGAGTGCGGAAGTTTGGTTCAGCAGCAGCGTCGTTTCGGCTTCGTCGCCGGGTTCCTTGGTGATGAAGTTGACCACGCCCGCGATCGCGCCTTCGCCGTAGAAGGTGGCCGCGGGGCCCTTGATGATCTCGACCTGGCGAAGATCGAGCGGCGGTATCTCGAGCAGCGACTGGCTGCCGGCAAACCCGCCGTAGGAAGGAAAGCCGTCCTTCAGGATCTGCGTGTAACGGCCGTCGAGGCCCTGTATGCGGATGCTTTGCGTTGCCGAGGTGGCGGAGGTCTGCTGGACCTTGATGCCCGTGCTTTCGTTCAACACCATCGAAACGTTCGCGGGCCGCATGTTGATCTTTTCCTCGACCTCTTCCTCGTCGATCGCCTCGACGCGGGTCGGTTCCGCCTCGATCGCCCGGCCGGTGCGGGTCGATTCGATGGTCACCTCGCCGAGTTCGTTCTCCACGTCGAGCTCGACGACGATCTCCGCATTATCTGCAAGCGGGAACGTCCGCGTCAGTTCCGCCGGTGCAAAACCAAGCGATTCGACCCCGATCGTCTGCCTGCCGTCCGGCACGCCGTTCAAAACCGCCCTGCCGTCAGTTCCCGTTCTGGCCGTGATGCCGGTGCCCTTAACCGAGACCGCTGCATCCGCGACCGCGTCGCCCGTTTCGTGACTTTTGACGAGTACCCGAAGTGATCCGCCCGTTTGTGCAGCGGCGGGCATCGCTAAGAGCATCGAGAAGAGAAGTAAAAGAACCGCCTTGACCATTGTCGGGGTTGCTATACGTTAAATCGAAAATCCACCACGTCGCCGTCCTGCATTACGTACTCTTTGCCTTCGAGCCGGGCGAGGCCTTTTTCGCTGGCGGCCTTGCGGCTGCCGCAGGCGACGAGATCGTTGTACGAGATGACCTCGGCACGGATGAATCCGCGTTCGATGTCCGAATGGATCTCGCCGGCGGCCTGCGGGGCTTTCGTACCGACCGGTATCGTCCACGCACGCACTTCTTTTTCGCCCGCCGTCAAATAGCTCATCAGCCCGAGCATGTGATACGCGGCCTTGATCAGGTTATCGACGCCGCTCGAATCCAAACCAAGGTCTTTTAGGTAATCAGCGCGGTCGGCTGCGTCGAGTGCAACCAATTCCGCCTCGAGCTTGGCACAGATCGGCACGACGTCTGCGTTCTCCTTCGCGGCGTGCTCCATCACCTTTTGCACGTGCGGATTGCTTGCAGGGTCTGCTAGCGTCGCCTCATCAACGTTCGCCGCGTAGATGGTCGGCTTGGTCGTGAGCAGGAACCAGCGGCGGACGATCTCGCGTTCGTC
>JAUCQE010000539.1 GCA_030372865.1 Pyrinomonadaceae bacterium | reverse complement strand
GTGCGACGCTGTCGGCGGCGGCAACTCAGGTTGGGTAACCGGCAACACCGGCGCATCGAACGCTCACTGGGCTGAGACTGATTTTCTGCTGTACCGTATGCTTTTCACCGGCCTTCCGGGCGACGGCACGACGGTGCACACGGTGACGATTGGCTACGACGTGCTCAAGAGCGGAGTTCACGCAATTGACTATTTAGGTACGTACGATTGGACCGAGAGTATCGCGATGGGTAACAACCCTTGCTCCGGAGTTACGGGAACGCACTGCAACCCGTTCAACGGAGCCGGGACTTCAAGGATCACGATCCCGGTGGATCCGGAGATTCAGAATTTCCCCGCACCACGTGCGACAATGCCGACTGACGGTGAGTTCACCATGTGGGGCGGCACCCTCCTCACCATTGCGTACGAGCCGTATGCTGGTGGTGAAGAGCGTCGTGTTACCCTGACCTTCAAAGCAACCGTTTCAAATCCTGTTCTTGCTTGGTCCGGTCACGTAGCATGGCGAGGAGAGTGGGGCTCGGGCAACTCGGCCGGCGGTATCACAGGTTCGCCGTACCACATGCGTCTTATCGACCTCGATGGCCAGGGCGGCAACCAGGACCGTTCGCTCTCAGCTGACGCGGTGCTCGTTCCTGCAGACATCACGATCGTAAAGCAGACGCTGTTCGGCGGAAATCCGATTTCGGTCAATGCAGACTTTAGTTTCTCGTCGACAGGTCTGGATTTCGAGAACGATGGTAACAACCTGTTCGTGTTGAACACCTCAACAAACGCGTCGACCTCTACACTGGTACTGACGTCGGGAATTGGTACAGGATTCAGCTATCCGGTCACGGAGATCGGTTTGCCTTCGGCGTGGACCTTGAGCGACATCGTCTGTGTGTCCACCATGGACGGTGGCTTCCCGAACACGAACGTGACGACTGTCGATCTCGTAACGCTGACGGCGACGATCCGCCCCGATGAAGCAGAATCGATCGTCTGCACCTTCAAGAACGCCTTCACCGGCACGACCGCAGCACCTGCTTCGATCTCGGGCCGCGTGGCTACGGCAGACGGTACGGGTATCTACGGTGCACGTATGGTCCTGACGAATGCTTCGACGGGCGAGACGGTTTATGCTACCACGAATCCGTTCGGCTACTACACCTTCGAGGGAATGCCGGTTTCGGACTTCTATATCCTGGGTGTCGGCCACAAACGTTACACCTTTGCCGAAAACCAGCGGACGTTCACGCTTAACGAAGACCTCGTCGGCGTCGACTTCATCGCAAACTAACATCACCCCTGCAAAGGGCATAACAAAAAGAGCCGGTAGCAATACCGGCTCTTTTCTATTTGACCAAACAAAAGACTCTCTCTAGGAACGATGCGAGCGAACCGCCGTCACCCAGCGGCTCGGCTTGCTGTTGCCATTTGCGACCGAGACCGCACTTACCGACTTTGCATCTTCAAGTGCAGCAGCGATAACCGCGAGATCTGTCTCGTCAATATTCCCAGAGTCGTTCCCACCCTGCCGCCGTTCGTTGAAAGCCGTGATAAATCCCGTATCGAGTCTGCCCGCGATGAACTCCTCGTCTTCCATTACCTCACGGAAGGACGGAAGCGTCGTCTTGATCCCGTCGATCTCGTACTCCGCCAATGCCCGGCGCATCTTCTCGATCGCCTCGGTGCGGTCACGGCCGTGTACCGCAAACTTTGAGATCATCGGGTCGTAGTAGATCGAAACCTCTGCTCCCTCGTAAACACCGCTGTCATCGCGAACATTCGGCCCGTGGGGCACGCTTAGCCGCTCGATCCGGCCCGGTGAAGGCATAAAGTTATGCTCGGGGTCCTCGGCATAGATACGGCATTCGATCGCGTGCCCGCTCAATTCGACATCGGCCTGCGAGAACG
>JAUCQE010000538.1 GCA_030372865.1 Pyrinomonadaceae bacterium | reverse complement strand
GGCGTCAGCAATGCCGCCTTGCCGCCGAGTGTTTTGTTGAATATCAGGCGTATCGCGAGCGGCAGCGACGAGTCCGTCAGCGACATCGTCTTGCCGTCGCGGATCAACTCGGCAACCGCGGGGAACGTATCGATGTTCAGCGATTTCCCGTGCGACTCGACCATCTTTAGCAACCGGCCGGGCTTGACGCCCTCGGCTGCCTTGAAGGACGCTAGCGATATCTTCTGGCCGCTCGGGTCGATCACGCCGAGCGCACCGTAGTCGGCTCCGACAAGGCTGATCGCGCGTTCCAGGGCACGGGCGGAAACCTCGTCGAAATCGGAATGCGAGTTGAGCGTGTTCGCGATCTCGAGCAGCGCGTTCGTCCGGCGTGATTCCTGTTCCTGCGCAACGTAGAGCCGCGTGTACTGGTAGCCGATCGCGAGCTGGCGTGCGATCGATTCGAGAAACTGAACTTCTTCGTCCAGCCACTCGCGCGGCTTCGACGTGTCGTGAAGGCCGAGCAGGCCGATAACGCTGCCGCTAAGAGTGATCGGGATGATCAGCAGCGAGCGGGTCTCGAGCGCCTTCGTAAAAAATTTCAGCGTTGGGTCTTTCGCCTTGGATGTATCGTTGATGCGGATCGGCTGAGATATGTCGAACTGCTGGGAAAGCCGCTTGGGGTCGATCGGTATCACCGTACCTTCACTCGAAGGGATCTTTTTATCGCGCCGCCATTCGTGGCTGATCCGGAGTTCCTTGTCCTCGACGAGCTGCAGCACGTCGCAGCGGTCGGCCTCGAGCATGCGGCCGATCTCAGAGACCACTACGTTCAGGAACCGCTCGATATCGATGCTTTCGGGAAGGTCGCGGGCAAGGCGTTCGATGATCGCCTCGCGTGCCTCGTGCATGCGGACCTTGCGTTCCAGCGAAAGCGTTTGGGGTGTGTCGAGTTCGATGCGGGTCAAAGCCATAAACCGTTCCGTATCAGCGTATAGCTAATTTGAAGCCTGACGGCGGTAATGTCAAGTTGACACACCGTCAGGCCCTCGTGTGTATTTTAGCAACACTTCTACGGCTTGCGGGCCGGGGTTGGGCTGGCCGCGGGTTTGGACGTTTTGGTGTTCGAGGCAGCCGGCTTGTAGTCCTTGTCCGGAGTTTCAGGAGCAGAATTCGAATTAGACGCGGTGTTCGAATTCGACGACTTTTTGTCGTCCGGAAGCTGTGTAAACGTGATCCGCTTGCGGCCTGCCTCGGCCTTTTCGAGCAGTTCCTCGGCTTCGAGGTTTTGCGGGTCGAGCTCAAGAGCCTTCTTGAGGGCACCGACGGCTTCGGGATATTTTGCGAGTTTGATAAGGATCGAACCGAGTTCGGTCTGATACTCGGTGTCCTCCGGGTTTAGCTTAACTGCCTGACGCAGGGCTTTTGCAGCCTCTTCGTCCTCGTTCAGCTTGTTGTATGCGCGGCCGAGGTTGTAGTAGGCGGCGTGGTCCTCGCCGTTGGCGTCGATGATCTTTTTGTATGCGTCGACGGCCTTTTCGAACGCGATCTCGGAATTCGTCTTCTTCTCTTTCGGCTTCTTCTCGCCGGGCGAAGGCGTCGGCGTCGGCTCTACGCTTTCTTCTGCGGCCGCCTGGTCGCGAAACTCGATCAGCGAATACGCGATGCCGAGACGGAAATAGGCTTCGGCGAGGTCGGGGTTGATCTCGACCGCACGGCTGAGCACCTCGATCGCTTTTTCGGTATCGCCAAGGTCGAGCAGCTTAATGCCGTCGGCCAGTGCCTGGTTCGCGTCCGTGTATTCGGCGGCAGGCGTGTTGGGCGTCGGTTCGGCCGCGTTGCTGTTATTCGCGGCATTGCCGGAGCAGCCCGCCAATAGGGCAAGCGAAGAAACGACCAGAAACAGAATTACCTTTTGCATCGCTGATTTGATCAACCCGGAGGGAATACGAACGGCCGGCCGCCCAAAAGATGTACGTGAAGGTGAAAGACCGTCTGGCCGCCATCGCCGTTCGTATTGACGACGACGCGGTAGCCATCCTCCGCAAAACCCTTATCGCGCGCGATCTCCGCCGCGGCAAGCATCAGCCGGCCGAGCAGTTCCGCATCTTCCGCCGCTGCCTTATCGAGCGAGTCGATGTGCTTTCGCGGAACGATCAGGACGTGCGTCGGAGCCTGCGGGCTGATGTCGTTGAACGCGTAGCAGTCGTCGTCCTCGTACACTTTCCCCGAGGGTATCTCACCCGCAATTATCTTGCAGAAAAGGCAGTCTCCGGTGCTCATAACTTTACCGTAATTAAACCATATCAAAGGCCTAATGGTAAAAGCAGGCTACTCGGCAACCGCCGTGACGTCCTCTTTCATACGGACGATGTCCGCACCGACCGACCGCAGTTTTCTAACGATGGTCTCGTAGCCGCGGTCGATGTGGTAAACGCGGTCGATGACCGTCTCACCCTCGGCGCAGAGTGCGGCGAGCACCAGCGAGGCGGACGCCCGGAGGTCGGACGCAAGAACCTTGGCACCCGTGAGGCGACGCGGGCCGGTGACGACAGCCTTGTTGCCGGAAACGTGAATGTTCGCACCCATCCGTACCATTTCCGAGGCGTGCATAAAGCGGTTCTCGAAAATCGTTTCCGTAACGGCCGCCGTGCCCTCGGCCTGCGTCATCACTGTC
>JAUCQE010000537.1 GCA_030372865.1 Pyrinomonadaceae bacterium | reverse complement strand
GTCTCGTGGGCTCGGAGATGTGTATAAGAGACAGAACCGATACGCCCCGTCTTCCGGGTCGCCGTCAGCGATCCGCATTAAGAGGCGATCGAATATATTGTCGTGGATCGGTTCGGTCACTGAATCTGAACTGCCGCCGCGGCGGTGGCACCATGGTGCGATCGGGCCGTACGGTCTGCCCGACGGCGATTCGCTATTAGTTTTATACGTATATTGCATTACCCGGTTTCACGCGTTCCCAGACGCGGGTTGAGGCACCGGAGGCCCGTGTATTCGCAAGCGTTCTCGAAGTATCGTATCTGTTATGGCGGCTGTTCCAACCATTATCTGCGACGCGTTACTCCGCTGGGATGCACGGGTTTCTGATATTTGTGCCAGTTACGGTAAAAAATCCGTCAAATTCAAGACTACAGTGCGGAGATCATACAACTGTACGGCAGAATACCGTAGCTAAATTTCGTTCTTTCAACGCCGCCTGCTTTGGAGCGATTGAGATCACCTGTTGCGTTCGCTCTCCAACTTCCGGTCCATTTTCGTACAGTGAAAAACAACTCAAAAGAAAAATCTTGTTCTCTCACCCAAATTGGTTAATAATTTAGGAGTTTTATCGATCCTGTTAGCGTCCCAAGGCAGGCAATGACATCCGAAACCTCCTACAAACTAAGCTGTACAGAGCACACCAACTACCTCCATATACATATTGAAGGCACTTGCCGTACGTACGAAACGGCGATCGACCTGATCCACGCCGTCGTCGAGGAAGCGGCCGGCAGACGATTTCGCAATCTCTTGATCACCCGCAGCGGTGAGATCACACTCGGTATGGCCGACGCGTTCTCGCTTGCACGTGAGTGTTCGAATATAGCAAAAGACCTGAGACACGTCGCATACGTTCCTCCAGGCGGAGCAAATCTCGGCGTCGTTCGGTACTTCGTCAACCTTCTCATCACCCGCGGTTCCCGGTTGAGGTTGTTCGAGAACACCGATGACGCAGACGAATGGCTTCGATCCTTTGCGGTCACCGAGCGAGAAAGGAATCTCGCCGGCCGCGTAGAGCCTTCCGACGCCCCGAACAAATCGCTCGAGAAGCAACCGAGAGCCTGACAGGTTTCAAATATCCGTTTTACCAAAATCGTCTCGTCTCAGTGCGCGCACATGTGTTTTGAGACGATGTGAGACGGTCGTGAGACGATAACGAGACGCAATGAGACGCTCATAAGACGAATTTGAGACGCGGCAGGGGCGAAAGCCAAAACTTCAAGCGTCGATCTGTGGACACCCGCTGATGTATTTTCAAAGAAGTTGCACATCATAAAGCAGCGTGCAATCAAACAACTGTGTCATATATGCAACGCGTTGTCAAGGACGGATCGTCCGGCACGGCTTTCCCGGTGCGTTGGGCCGGTAGTGATTTACCGCAGATAAACATCAGCCTAAGCCCGGAATATGCACCGCCTGCTCTGAAAAGCCGCATGAACCGCATCGAAAAGTGCGAAGGCAGCCGCCGATCTCGCTGAAGATCTTATCGCGTTCGGAGCTTTCAAGTCGATAACTGTTTTCGCTGCATCGCGGGCATATTTGGCCGGCCTGCTCCTCGAGCCGTGCGAGCCGGAGTTTTAGCATTTCGGTCTCCTGGAACGATTCGGAAAGTCCCATTCGAAGCTCGGCAAGCTGAAACTTGAGCTCGCCCATGATCATCCGAAGCTCGTCATGGGTCGCCTTGTCGCAAAGTTCCGAAAGGCGGTTTGTGAGTTCGATCGCGTGCGTGACGGTGGGAATAAGTGTGCTCATTTTTATGTCCTGCGTGAAAACATATCGGCGTTTGCGGTCTCCACGGACGCCTTGTTCAGTTGGAAACAGGTTCGGTCTTTAAGTGCCCTACATCCTACACGAAAATGGGCTCTTGAAACAAGATACTTTTTTTCTCCGTTCCTGAATCCGCCGCCCGCTTGGGCACGAAACATCTGACGTACACTGCGAGGCGGCCGGCGTGCAGGCCTATCGAGCACGGGCAGGTTGGTTTTCATGGGGAACTTTCGGCCTAAACGCCGCCGGCCTCGCAGTTTCGCTTCACCTAGACCACCCAAAGTTCCAGGGATCGGGACAATGCACTTTTCACAAGTCAAATAGCCGTTGAGTGGGACCAACGGTTGTTGAGGGGGCCTCTTCGTTTTTAGGTTGAGGCCTTCGGTCTTTCTTGCTTACCCCGAGCCCAAAATTCGGGTATATTAGCGTCTGCACGATATGGAGCAAACTACCGAAAAGGAACGGTCCGTGGGGTTTATGGAGGTTTTCCTCTATCGCCAGGGATCAGACCGGGTCGAAGAGGGATTCACCGCCAAAGAGCTGCCGGCACTGCTTGCCGACGAAACGAATGTCATCTGGGTGGATTTTCGCGGTGAGACGGATGAGGACCTTGAAAAAACGAAACACGTGATGCTGGACGTGTTCAAGTTTCATTACCTGACCGTCGAAGACTGCCTCGAGACGCGTCACCAGCCAAAGATCGAGGCGTTTCCCGATTACGTTTACTTCATCGTCCACGGCATTAAGCCCGAAGAGACAGCTCCGACCAACTTTGTTACTAAAGAGCTCGACGGTTACTTAGGAAAGAACTACGTGGTCACGTTCCATCGCGAGCGATTCCGAAGTATCAAGAACGTCAAAATGCAGTTGCGGACCAGCCCTTACGCCTGTCAGCGCGGTGCCGCATACCTGCTCCATCAGATCCTGGATAATCTTGTCGACTATTACATGCCGATCATTGATGATTTCGATGATGTCATTGATGGATTGGAGGATCGCGTGCTGCGGATGAAGAACTCCGACAGCCGCGTGCTGGAAGAGATAATCGATGTCCGGCGATCGGTCGCCCGTCTGAAGCGGATCTCGA
>JAUCQE010000536.1 GCA_030372865.1 Pyrinomonadaceae bacterium | reverse complement strand
ATAACGAACTGGCTCTTTTCGTATCAGTTAAAAGGCCCTGATTCGTACCTTCATTCTCTCGGGCTTTATAAGCAGACCGGCTCGCCGGCATGGCTGCTCGCGGCCATCTCAAAAGCGGATAAGAGTTCACCCGAAGTCGGACGTCTGATCGAGGCCGCTGAGCGTGTTCCGCGTTCGTCGCCTGCGTATCCGACCGCCGCGTTTCATGTCGCTCGGCTTCTGATCGAGAGCGGCAAAAAGACCGAGGCCGAAAAGGTCGTCGACGAAGCCTTGTCCGTAGGTGACACGATGCCGGTTTCGACCGTAAACCAATTCACGGAAATTCGCCAGCAGATGGCCCCGACGCTCGATGATTTCCTGCGGTACTCCGCGAGACGAGCGTTCATCTTTGACTTCGGCGGCAGCCTCGGGACTATTGATGAGTTCGTCGCGGAGCAGAAATCCTATTTCAATCCGGAGTACAACAAAGAAGGCCGCGAGGCATTCGAACGCGAGGTTGAGGAGAACTTCAGGGCAGAACGCGAATGGCAGGGCCGTGAGATGTTCGACTATCGCACGGTCAATCAGATCAACCAGTTCTTCCCTCTTTCGCTGATCATCGACGCACAGCGTTCACCGGTGCTGCCCGATTATTTGCGTGACAGGTTCGCAGTTGCTGCATGGACACGAGCGATCTTGCTCGACGATTTCAATACAGCAGCACGTATCGCTCCGGAGGTCGTGAAATTCCATCCCGAACTTGCCGAGCCCATCAAGTTCATTCAGATGGCTCCGACCGTGGCTGCCAAAAAAGATGCGGCACTTTACATGCTGATCAAGAATCCGATGATGACGCCGTTAATCGAGGATGGCCTTGGCAAGACCGATAACACCGCGGACGTCTGGGACGTGAACGACTGGTGGTGCGAACCCTATGATGAGACCTACGATGAGTCGACCGGGCAAATAGTGCCACGCAGTTCGCTCAAACGGCCTTCTTTCATCACGGGAGCACATTTTGAAGCTTCAAGCCGTGAAAGGGAAAAGCTGAAATCGATTGGTGACGCACCGAAGTATCTGGCCGAGCAGGCACTCGCCCTCGCTCGACGCTCTCCGAACGACAAGAGAGTGCCCGAACTTCTTTTCCTGATGCACAAAGCGAACGGCTGGTCGAAATGGGGATGCGGCAGCAATTTCGAACTACAAAAAGAGATCGGCGAGCTAATGCGTCGCCGATACCCTTCGAGCCCGTGGACCAGGCAATTGATAGCTGATGAGGCGGAGAATCCGCAGTAAGGCAAGGCTACTGAGCCTCGGTCTTCTTTGCCGCTTCTTCAGCCTTGAATTTATCCAATTGCGTCTTGAATTCACGACAGTTCTTGACCATCTCTTCGCGGTCTTTGCCCGCTTGGTTAGCAACCGACTCGCGGATGCTGTCCTTGATTCGGTTAAGAACCGTCTGTTTAAAGGCTTTGGCGACGTAACCGTCGTCCGGATTGTTCATCTCCGCCGTTATCTGATCGAGCACTTCGTCGCACTCCGGAATGCCGACCTTCGACTCGCCAACGGCAACGTCGACTGCCTTATCGGAGATCGATTTGTTGCTTTGCGAGCTTGTGTCCCCGCCGAGCGGGTTTATGCTGCTGCAGCCGAGAACCGTGAAAACGAGCACACCGAGAGCGAGGAAAAGAGAAAGTTTATTCTTCATCGATTGAATTATACGATTGACCGTTACCGAAAGTTCGTGAGAGCTACGGCGATTTTACCCGTATAATCGTTTCTCTCAAAATCCGCTAAGGCGATCCCGGTTGCGGCGTTGCCTGCTTTGCCCCGACGAGGTCGTAGGTTATCTGCAGCCGAAGCGTCTTATCACGCACCTCTGCCCGCACATCCGCCACGTTTCCACGCAGGCTGCCGTCTGCAGCGGCTATCGGTTGATCGAACGCAAGCTGCTGCCCCTGAATGATAGTTATCGGGTTAACCCGGCTGTTCAGCGTCGATTGCACGAATGGCGTTACCAATGCTCCGAATGCAGGGTTTATCCCCTTGAGGTTTACGCTCTGAACATTCAGCTGCCCAAGCACGGATCGCGTCTGCGGATCGAACCTCAAATCCAACGCCGCCGGTGCCCATCCGGTGAACGGCAGGCAGCCGAATATTGAACGATACGTTCCCGAAAATGCGAGTCTGGCCGCGAGACGTCCGTTCTCGAACGCAACCGCTGTTGATACCCCACTGTTCTCCGGCAACACCGTAAGGCCTGTCTCTTATACACATCTGACGCTGCCGACGAGTTCCGAA
>JAUCQE010000535.1 GCA_030372865.1 Pyrinomonadaceae bacterium | reverse complement strand
TCTCGGGGACGTTCGGGTTGTTCGGCACGGCGTTGTTCGTCGGCGTAATGGTTGCCGGGTGGCTGCTCGAGGACAGTAAGTGGCAGATATCCGAGCGGCTCGGAACGGTAATGATCGTCGCGGCGATGCCCGCTTACTATCTGCTCGCGCGGTACCAGTTCTTCTCTTTCGCAACAACGGAAGCGATGCTGCCCGGAATCCTCGCGCGATTGATCCTGACGCTTTCGGCGATAAAGCTGCTTCAGAAAAAGTCCGATCGCGACTGGATCTTTCTCTACGTTATGGCGTTCTTTCAGGTCCTGCTCGCGGCGGGCCTGAGCATAAGCGCACTCTACCTAGCGTCCTTCGTCGCTTTCGTCCTCGTGATGGTCAGCACGATCATCGTGTTCGAGATAAGAAAAACGGACCGGGCCGTCAGGGAACTGCCGAATGTGAAGGCGGCGACGGACGATTCGCGAAGGCTCGGCCTCTTGCCCGCACGGCGGCTTCCGGGTGTGGCGGTTCTCTTGATCGTAACCATCATAGCGATCGCTACCCCGATGTTCTTTATGCTGCCGCGTGTCGGCGGTGCCGGGATCGGCGGCGGGCAAGGCGGCATATCAACCTCGTCGGGGTTTTCGGACACGGTCCGTCTGGGCGGCATCGGCAGGATCCAGCAGAACCAAGAGGTGGTGATGCGTGTGCGGGTCGAGGACCCGGCCGGGCGTGCTCGCGACCTGAGGTGGCGAGGGCTGGCGTTGGACACCTTTGACAATCAAAGCTGGCGTCGGTCGCGGGCCGCGTACCGCGAGGTCCGCGAGAAGGGCGAACGCGACGTTGTACAGGTCGATTACCCGTCGAGCCGCGAAGGCCTTGTGATCCAGACGTTCTATCTCGAGCCGTTGGATTCGCCGGTGCTGTTCGTTTTGCCGCGTGCGGTTGGTGTGCAGGGAAATTTCCCGATGCTGTTTCGCGACACGCATAACTCGCTGTCGTTTCACGCCCAGGGCGAACGCATCACCTATAAGGTGATCTCGGATGTAGACCAGCCGCCGGCGGATTCGCTCCGGCGAGACCAGTCGCCGGTGCCGCGTTCGATGCGGAACTACCTTCAGCTGCCTGAAGAGTTAGACCCACGGATCCATGCACTGGCGGCCGAGGTGATCGCAGGTACGGATAACAGGTATGACGCGGCGGTGCGGATCGAAAGCTATCTTCAGAACGAATTCGGCTATACGCTCGAGCAAAAGGCCGGCGGTGACGCACCGCTTTCGGATTTCCTGTTTAACGTTCGCGAGGGCCACTGCGAGTACTTTGCGACCGCGATGGCGATAATGCTGCGTACGCAGGGCATCGCGACGCGTGTCGTCAATGGTTTTCAACGGGGCGAATACAACGAAGCGTCCGACGCGTGGGTCGTAAGGCAGGCCAATGCCCACTCATGGGTCGAAGTCTACTTTCCCGAAGAGGACAGATGGATAACGTTCGACCCGACGCCATTCGCCGGGCAGAATATCGGAACGGCGACGGGCGGCATAACGGCAACGTTCGGCAAATATCTCGAAGCCATCGAGATGTTGTGGATCTGTCTCTTATACACATCTGACGCTGCCGACGAGTTCCGAA
>JAUCQE010000534.1 GCA_030372865.1 Pyrinomonadaceae bacterium | reverse complement strand
CTAACGCAGAGTGATTTTCGCGCTCGGGCATATTTTTTAAATATGTGCAGGGAGCTTGTATTTTTTATTGTGGAATTTTTTTAAATTAAACGGGGGGGCGGGTGAGGCGCCCACGCCTTCCTTATTGATTGCTACGCTTACTACGGTATAGCGACCCCTGTCGAGGACCAGGCCTGCCACCGGCCGTCGCGCTTGATCCACGTATCAGTAAATCGGATCTTTCGATCGTACGCTGCCCCCTTCTCATCCTTTCCCTTATATCGATAAATTCCGATCACACGAGCCCGATCACCGATAACATTGATCTCGAGGTCAGATGTCTCGGCAAGCTCTATCGTCCCTTTGTCGTTCATCGTATCCGCAATGTCCTCAGCCTTGCCGACGACCTTGCCGGTCATTGAACTCACACCCACAAAGTCGGAGGCAAAGTTCTTTTCAAACCACGCCTTGTCGCGTCGAAGATTCGCATCGTTCCAGTCCTGTTCCAGGTAGCCGATCACCATCTGATCGCCCATTTCGTGTCCGGTCGTGCTGACTATCTGCCACGTTCCGCCTCGTTTTTCAAGGAAATGGATGCTCCTCGTCCAGAATGTTTCGGTTTGGCCGCTCGGCGAAGTTGCCGTAATGATGTTCCGGTGGGTGATGGTCGCTGTGCTTCCAGCACAACCAAAAAGGTAGCGGTCGTGAATAGTGGCAGCCGCGTTCGCCCCGCCGCCCGCCTGCGCGTTTTGCACCGTATTGTCGATCATCGCGGCTTTCCCGGCCATGTCAGGCATAGAGACAAATTCATCTGCATAGATCGCGCTCAGCTTTGCCCGGTCACCGGCCTGTCCGGCCCGCGCCCATTCTCGGTCAAATGCCTCTAGGGCCTTCTTGTCCGCCGCACTGCATTCTCCAAATGCGACATTACAGCTGAACAAGAGTACGGTCAGTATTCCAAGTAAAGTTTTCATAAGATTCTCCTGATTGCGTTTATGCACAGGCGGGGTAACGCTTTCTCGCGCCTTACCGGACGAATGACTCGGACACTTCACGTGTGGGATGTTGGTACGGATCTAAAGCGGCCAGAATGCGTTCGCATCGAGGAAATTTGGGCCGAGCGGGACTGGGGAAAATGCTTGCGTGCCCGTCGGTACTTCTCGATTTCTGTGCATGATGCTCGGGGGACGAGACTCTCGCGTTTTTGCAGCATCAGAAGGCTTCAACGCGCTCGCGATCTTTGTGGAAAGTATTTGGGGATGTGAGTCGCGAATATATGCCACTAATGCAGCCGAGTCAAGACGGGAGATAAGAAAGGTATCTACTCTTCGCAACGGAGGGTGTTGCTCGGATCGGCTCTAAACCGGCCGGGCGCGTCAAGGTCGCGCAACGACCGCGCAAAAAGAGGCTGCCCGGGAAGACAGCCTCTTTTATTTGGCTCACCTTAAAGCTTAGTGAGTGTTGTAGTTCGCAACCGGGTAATCGCCTGTTGATCCGAGCTGGAAGGTCGAGACCGCCAGTGATGCCGAATCCTGTACCCAGAAGACGCCGTTACGCCAGACTGCATAGTCTGTCTTGCCGTCGCCGGTGTAGTCGCCCTGTGCAATAAAGTCCGTTGCCGAGGAGCCGAACGTATTCTGCGAAACGTCGCCGGTCGAACTTGAACGTACAAACCAGACATACTGTCCGCCTATGGATCGACCAACGGTGATATCCGTTTTGCCGTCGCCGTCGTAGTCGCCGGGGATTATGAGGTCCGTGCTCAGACCGAAGTTCAACGTGCTCGTCGCTCCGGTCGCCAGACGCGTCCAGAACGTAGCCTGCGGGCTGCCGCCACGCTGCACCACAAAGTCATTCTTTCCGTCGCCGTCGTAGTCGCCCGGTGCCGGGAAGTCGCCGTTAATGCCCCACGGCTGGAACGTGATCGGGCCGCCCGGCGAAGTGCGGTAGAACCAGGTGCTCTGTGCACCGGTGGTTGCTCCCCCACGGTAAACCGCGAGGTCTGCACTGCCATCGCCGTTGTAGTCGCCGACAACCGTCGGATTGTCGCCCGTGATGCCAAAGGTCTCTACGCGGACGGTGCTCGTGCCGCTGTTGAAGATGTAGAAGGCACTGTCAGTTCCGGCCGCCGGACGCCAGATGGAGATGTCGTCCTTGCCGTCACCGTCGAAGTCCTCAGACATGAAGAAGTCCGATGCCAGGCCCCAGTCAAATCCGACCGTGCCGCCCACGCCGTTCAGGTTGTAGAACCAACGGACCTGTCCATTTCCTCCGCCGCCGACGTTCCTGACAACCACATAATCGCTCTTGCCGTCGCCGTTGAAATCGACAGGCGCATCAGCTGCTACCGCCGTTGCCGCGTCGATGGTAAGGTTCGCGGCCGAGACCGCTCCGGTATCGCCTGCACCTGCATCAGTGAAGCGCAGCGTCCATGTGCCATTCGGGTTTGCGACGCCTGCGAACGCCGGATTCATGACGGTCGCGGTCCCTGCACCTGCAACACCGCCGAGCGACGTCGTGCGATAAGAACCGGTCGGGGTCGGTGAGCCGGCGATCGTCCACCAGTTCGTGGCTGCCGCGGCATCGTTAAATGTGTACGGGCCGGCGAGGTCGTTACCGTTTCCGCAGCCGGTGGCCGTTGTTGAGCCTGTTTTGCCGAAGATAACGTGTGATGCGCCGTTCGGGGCGATCAACGTCGCAGTGATGTCACCCCTCCAGGTATGCACCGGAGCTCCGAACGTCATGTCAACGCTGACGTTCGTGGGGGCTCCACTAAGTCCTGAGACCGTAAAGGTAACGTCCCTGGGAGATCCATTGGTGCCGCAAGCGGCGGCGGCGTCCGGGATCAATCCGAGCGTTCCTCCGTTTGCCGGGAAAGTTGCTGCCGGGGCCGTGTTATCGACCGAGGCGGCTTCGGCGGTAGTTTCGGCGGTTCCGCCGATGAACAAGAATGCTGCAGCGATCGCGACGGCTGCCGCGCTGAACGCGGCCGTACGCGTGGACGCACGCAATTCAGAAAAAACCATGTCTATTTGCCCTCCTAAAGGCCGTACTGCTTTGCCTGTTTCGTTGAAATTGTGAGTAAAAGTACCTTGGTTGGTAGTGGATTGAGGGTAAACCGAAAAGGCGATTTCGTCAAGCCCTAAATTGCTGCCTAACCATTTGAAATATATGCCGTTATCGCCTGTTTCACGCGCCAAAAGGGTTTCCCCGCAGTACGAAACGCGTTCGTCTGCGGGCCAGATATAAAGACAGCTTCCAGCCAATAGCTGCCAGCGTCCGGCATTTTCCTCATGTCACTCGTTATACCGCGGGTTTTTCAACGCGGAGGGAGAGAAGAGGGTGAGAAACCAGTTTCGAGTTTCGAGTTCCCGGTTTCCAGTTAGTTCAAATCAGCCGTCAGCCGCGAGCTATCAGCTTCCAGCTTTTTCAAATCAGCCGCCAGCCGCGAGCGACGAGCTTCCAGCGAAGAATAACGAGCTGCCGGTTCTTGCTGGGAACTGGCAGCTCGTTGCTGGGAACTGGTTTGAACACACTGCTTGCGGTTTTCCACTGACAGCCGCCAGCTATCAGCCGCGAGCTGCCAGCCCGGTGCTCCGAACTTACTGCTCACGGCTTACTGCTTACCGCTCACCTCTTACGGCTTGTACGCGAGCTTTTTCTGGCTGCCGTCGGCGCTTATTCTGGTGCCTCGGGCGACGCGTTCGGTTTGTTCCATGGCACGGAGCATGTTGCCGCCGAGGACTTTTTTGATCTCGGCTTCGGTGTAGCCGCGGCGGAGCATCTCGTAGGTGATGACGGGCAGGTCTTCGACGCCTTTCATGCCTTCGGGGAGGAATGGGATGCCGTCGAAATCGGAGCCGAGGCCGACGTGATCGATGCCGGCGACCTTCTTGATGTGGTCGATGTGGTCGACGACGCGTTTGTAGTCGGCGATGTAGATCGGGTTGGCGGCCTCAAGCTCTGCGACGGCCTTCTCGCGGGCAAAACGGTCGTCCTTGTACTGCTCGCGGAGCTTCGCGATCTGCTCGCGGAGCTTCGCGGAACGCGCGTTCTCTTCGTTGCTCGTCCTTTCATCGAGGAACGACGGGTAGAAGACGACCATGATCACGCCGCCGTTCTGCGGAAGGCGTTTGAGCACGCTGTCAGGGACGTTGCGTGTGTGGTCATGAACCGCGCGTGCACCCGAATGAGACGCGATGAGCGGCGCCTTCGTGATGTCAAGCACGTCAAGCATCACCTTTTCGGAGACATGAGAGATGTCGACGAGAATGCCGAGGCGGTTCATCTCCGCGACGACCTCCTTGCCGAAATCGGTGAGGCCGTTGTGCTTTATGTCGCGATGCGCGTCAGCCCAGGCGGTCGCGACATTGTGCGTGAGGGTCATGTAACGCACGCCGAGACGATAAAAATTACGCAACGCGTGGAGGGAATTCTCTATCGCGTACCCGCCTTCGATCCCCATCAGCAGGCAAACCTTGTCCTGCTTTTTCGCACGGCGTATCTCAGCCGCGGTCGTGCAC
>JAUCQE010000533.1 GCA_030372865.1 Pyrinomonadaceae bacterium | reverse complement strand
GACGAATAGGGGAGCCATTATCCGGTCGATTTTGCGGACCGGCGAGATGCGGCGGAGAAATTCGATGTCACGATCCAGCCGGCCGTATTCCACTTCACGCTGACGCCTGCGATAGCCGGAAGTGTTTTGCAGGAATGTTTCCCAGTTGACGATCCCGACAGTATTGACCGCCGCGGCCCAGAGATCGGGGTAAAGCGTTATTGCCGCCATCGTCATATACCCGCCATAGCTTCCGCCCATGACCGCGATGCGCTTCGGGTCGGCTCCACCGCTCTTTACCAGCCAGTCATGCGCCGCTGCGAGGTCCTTCACTGAATCTTCACGTTTTTCGACGTCGTCGAGGTGTGTATAGGTCTTTCCGTATCCCGTCGAGCCGCGAACATTCGGGTCCAGCACGGCGTAACCGCGTGAAAGGTAATACTGGAACAAAGCGTTGAATCCCGGCCGTGACTGGCCTTCAGGCCCGCCGTGGACGCTAACGATCACGGGCACAAGCGGGGAACGCATGTTGACCGTTCTCTTGCCGGTAACTGTCGGGACGACGCTGCCCGCCGCAGGCACCGGCTTGTAATACCATGCCGGAATCTCACGTCCGTCGAATGTCTTGAACTTGATCAGTTCGGGTGAGATGAACGATTCGCGCGGAATGCCGGCCCGGTCGCTTTCGGTTACCTGTGTCAGCTTTTTCGACTTGATGTCGTATAGCCAAACGTCGCCGTTATTACGCGACGAGCTGAAGGAGAAAGCGAGCTTTTTCTGGTCGGGCGAAAACGTAACGCCGCCGACGATGCCCTGTGCGGGCAGAGCAACACGAGTCTTTTTCGCTCCGATGCTCGTCACGAGCGGTTTCCCGTCGGTCTCGATGTCGCGGAGATAAAGCTCCGAAAACCCCTCGCGGTTGAGGACATATGCAAAACGTGTCGGGTCGTTCGGCACCTCAACGCTGTCCACGTCCCATTGAGCTTCGTCGAGAATCCGCATTTCGCGGTTGTCCGGCCCCCAGTTGTTTGCGTCCGCTCGATTCCGGAGCCCCAAAGTCGCTAGGCTCGCAAACTCGCGCTTGTCGTTATGCGTCAGTAGTATCGAGCGGCCGTCCGGCATGAACGTGACGTCGCCAAACTGTGCCGACCCTTCGTGCGGTGTCAAAAGTATCTCTATCTTCGAACGGACATCGACGAGGTAAAGGTTGTTGTCGAGCGAAAGTTCCGTTCCCGAACGCGAGACGACCAATTTTGAACCATCAGTATTCCCTGCGACCGGGCTGTTGTTCCCGTCCTGCTGATACTGGAGTTCCTCCTCGCCCGTCGCAAGCTCCATTGCATAAACGTCAAAGAAATTCCGATTGCGTTTGTTGGAGGCGTAAACGATCCATTTCCCGTCGTCAGAAACAAAGCCGAAATTGTGTCGCACCCGCGGGTCCTGCGTCAGCTGGACGATCGAACTGCCATCGGCCTTCATCTTGAAAAACTGCGTATTCTCATCGCCGCCGCGTGCTTTACCGAAGATCATCGATCCGTCCGGAAGCCAGCGGACGAAGCTCACGTTATCCTCGAAAGACGTAAGCTGGACCGGTTTCCCGTTTGGCAAAGTCTTCTTCCAGACCTGAGAGGTTCCGCTGACATTCGTCAAAAAAGCGATCTCCTTCCCGTCCGGCGAGAACTGCGGCGAACCGGCGGACTTGATGCTGAGATATTGTTGAATGGTATACGGCTGTGCAAATGCGCTTACAGCAAGCAATACAACGGCGAAGATCGATGCGACGGACTTTTTCATCGTGGACTCCAAAGAAAAACGGATAATGGGATTTGCCCCATTATCCATCAAAGAAAACCGGTTTACCAACGTCGACTAGAGCGCGATCTTCTTGTTGTCGCCGTAGCCCATCTCCTGCCCGGTCGCTATCGCCTTGATAAAACCCGCGATCTGCACGAGCGTGCTCGACGGGGCGTCCCAGTATTCGGCTTGCTCGACCGCGACTTTCAAAAGACAAAGTCTCGGATCGTCCAGCCCCTCAGGAAACCAAGCCTTGTGTGCCGGGTTCCAAAGCTCTTCGATCTTCGCCCGGTCTTTTACGACCGTTGCCCGCCCCGAAACCGAAACATATCGATTATCGTCAGGCTGTGAATACGCCACGTTCACCCGGTTGTCCGTCGCGATCTCGTCGACCTTGTGCGTATCATCGCTCGTAAAGAACCAGAGATCGCCGTCAAATTCGAATTCCTGCGTAGACATCGGACGGCTTCTCAGCGAGCCGCCGTCAATTGTCGTCAGCATGCAGAAATCGATGCCTTCGATCAGTTCCTTTAGTTTCTCTATCGATTCGTTTCTGTTGTGATGCATAGATATTCTCCCTTGTTCGAAATCAGAACAGTGGAGAATATCCGTGCAAAACCCGTTCCTACGGCAGAGCGTGCTTTTTCATAAATGCGAATTGATCATCCCGCATCTCCTTTGACATCTGGTGGCCGGTCTTCGGATAAAGCTTGAATTCCACGTTAAGTCCGGCGGCTTTGTAGAGTTTTTCAGTATGCGGAAAACGCTCAACCGGCGTTCTCCCGAAGAGATTGATCACCAGCGATGATTCTCGAGCGTCGTACGCATCGCCCATCGGAACAGCGTCATTTGTATCATCGCCCCCGAGCAGTAGGAAAAGTGGAACCCGCCGAACGGCCTTGAGATCGAATTTCTTGCCGGCGACCTCTTTCAGGTCCGCCACGCCCGCCGGGAATGTCAGGCGTTGCCCTTCATGTTCGCCTACCGGAGCAATTGCCCAACCGCCGGGAGCTCCGACGATCGCTGCCTTTACAAGCTCCGGGTGCATGAAAACGAAACGGTTCACGAACATGCCCGAGGCCGAGTAACCCTGCATGATCACCTTCTTCTCGGTCGCGATTCCTTCGAGCTTCAGCCTTTCCCGGGCGTCACGGATCATCGCCGCTAGCTGCAGGTCATAGCGGCTGAATTCTTTCTTGTCCGTCAGCATCGTGTCGCGGTCCAGCGAATGTGTGTAGATGCGATGCTCGGTCTCCGGCCGCGGGAATACTGGCATCAGCATCGGGGCCAAGATACCGCTCGAAGTCATGTACGCCCCGATCGCGGAGATCTTCCGCTTTACATCTGCGTCGTGTACGGTGATGTCGTCGCTGATCTTTCCGGTGTTGTTCGGGATGACGATGAACGAGTTCTGTTTGCCGTTCCGAGCAGGTTCGCGAAGGGCCTTCGGTACGTAGATGTAATACGCGTAATCAAAGCCCTTTGCCTTGTTGCCGTCGATGCGGATGAGTTCCTGATCGCCGGGCTGCTGTGCGGCCGCGGCCGCCGTGAATAATAAGGTCATTAATCCGATGAATGCATATTTCATAACGCATCGGACTACGATACCTTCGCTGCCGAGGTTCCGAAGAAACTACTACTTCCTAACGGAAAACTGCGGTACTGCCAAAGGTTCACGGGCGATCGGAAGGAACTTTACCGATCGTTCTCCATCCGAACCACTTACCGTAAACCCAAGCGCTTGTTCCGTGTTGCCGAAGGATATGGAAACGCCGCCGACCAGCTTTTGACCATCGCGAAGCCCCGCGTCGTACGCCGCCGATCCCGTTTTCACACCTTTGATCTCGCGGGTCTTAAGCATGTGATCAATATCGAACCCGGGCTCCCACACAGGCAAATTCACCGTCTGAAGCTCAACACCGCTGCCAAGTGCAGCAGCATCGGGTGATATCAGTTCGCCGCGAATTATCGTCCGCTCGATTTCAGGCATCAGGTCGCCGCCCACGTATTGTGCCGCAAATCCGGCGATCGCGGACGGCGTTAGCTCAACCTTCTTCTCGCGCGATGCCCGGTACATATCTTTCACCATGTCGTCGAGCGAATGCTTTCCGTCCGAGGCTTTTCGTATCGCTGCGTCGAGATTCATCGCAAAGATCATCCCGCGAAGATATGGCAGCCGGCCGACGTTGCGGTCGTTCCAGAAATCCTTGACGATCCGGTCGTTCGGTTCCGTCCGTGTGGGAAGCATGTAATATTCGCGAACCCGCTCGTTTACCTCTTTCACATATTCCCCGAGCGTCATCACCCCGCCGCGATATAACAATGCAAAGGTGTAGTAATCGGTAAAACCTTCGCTCAGCCAGTACATCTGCTGCTCCGGGTCGGGCATTTTCCCTAATGCTCCCGGATTCCAGTTGTGGAAATACTCGTGAGCGAGCAGGCCGCGAAGCCCCGCAACCGTAGCATTCGGAGTTGCGAAAAGTGCGAACGAATCGCGAAGCCCGGTTCCCCCAAAGGAATAGGGGTTCTCGCCTTCGTCGATCGGGACCAGAGTGACAAGATATCGTTCCTGCGAATGGTCGTCCCAAAAATCGCGCTGGATCTCGACGACACGCCGAACCATCCCCGCCAGATCGGCGTCAGAAAACTCCCATTTACCGCGGATCGCTACATTGATCGGGTTGCCTTTTACCCGAACCGTCGAGACGCGGAAATCACCCGCGACCGTGATCGACCGGCCGAGTTCTGAGAATTCAAAAGCCTCCTTTTGTTTCGCGGGCTTCGGGCCGTAGGTGTTCGCGAACGTCCAGGTTTTAGGAAAGCCTTTCCATTCGAAGGAAGCTCTGATCGCGTCACCTTCGTTAACCTCCGGGTGGGCCAGGACGGTGTATCCGATCCAATGAATGTAGTCTTTCTCAACTACCGGACGATAACGGACGCGATTCCTCAGCGGGCCCGTAAAATCCTGTTCAAGGTAATATTCGATCGCGATCTCTTCGCCGGGGCGATGCGAAACTTGCTTAATGTGCGGCTCTGCCGTATCTGCGATAACCGCATTTTTTGTGAGAACGCGGACGTTCTTTATCGCTTTGTACAGTTCAGTCTGGCCGCCCCACTCATTGGGTAATGCGATGTTGGTCGCGCCGTCGGCTTCGCCCTTGAACTCGAGCGTGAAACGGTATCGCGGCTGTTCATCCGTTGTCCGCTCGATGACGTAACTAAGAATCCGAACCGGGCTCGGGTTTGCGAACGACGCGGTTACCGCGGCGAAGAGAAGTGCAATTGCAGTAATGACGCTTTTTTGCGAGATCATAATCACCAACTAACGCGTAAAAGCGCGGCTTGTTCGATTATATTTTCGCGAAAACCAGTCATTTGGCGGGGAATCAGGAAGTATGGTCATGAACGACACGCCAGCCTTCCTTGAATTTCCGGAAGATCAATGTAAATTTGCCGCCCGGCAGATCGTTAGCCCGCTTCAGCGACCAGCTTCCCAGCACGACCGCCGCGTCTTTTGACAGCACCGTTATCTCGAGGTCTGAGAACGTCAGCGTTCCCATCTTTTCACGGGAATCGTAGCTCTTTTTGTAACGATCGAGCGTCTGCTGCCAGCCGCGGGTGACCTGTGAGGAAACAAAGGTGAGCTTTTCGCTTTTCCAATAGCCCTGCATAAAGCCCTCGATGTCTCCGCGGTTCCAAGCCGCCGCTTGATCGTCCATCACCTTGCGGATCGCCGCCGCTTCCTTATCTGATTGGGCAGAGATCGTGAGAGCGAAAGCCAACACTGAAAAAACCAAAAGTATTCGTTTCATAGGACGATATTAACCGACGAACCTAATTTCAGTGAACGTTTTTATATCGGCTCCAAATAGAAAAGCCGGCGATGAGACACCGCCGGCCATCGATCGATGAAAGTTCTCCTTATTTCTTTGCTTCCGCTGCCGCGTCGGCCTTCTGCTTTTCCGTCAGCGTGATCGACATCTTTTCCAGCGTTTCGCGGTTCAGCGTTCCGGTTACCTTGATCCCGTTCGCTTCCTGAAATTTCTTGATGCCTGCACGGGTATCATCATTCAGCTTTCCGGTCTGCTCGCCGCTGTACATGCCGCCCGCTTTTAGTTTTGCCTGTGCCTCTTTGATCTGGTCCGGCGTTGCGCGGAAGATCACGCGTTTTGGCTTAGAGCCGTCAGCGGCGGTTCCGGTGCCCTTTGGCTTCAGGTAATCGCTATCACGAACCGGGATCGTCTTTTGTGCATCGGTGAGTGCGATGCCCATCTTCTCGAGCGTCGCCCGGTTGAGCGAGCCGCTCGAACGAAGCCCGTTAGCTTTCTGGTATGCTTTGATCGCTGCTCGCGTATCGTCGCTGTACTTACCGGTCGCTTCGCCGGCAAACAGGTTCGCCGCCTTCAGCTTTGTCTGAGCCTCTTTTATCTGGTCGGCATTTGCCCGGAACGCCGGTGCCCGTTTCGGTTTTTCGGTTGTCGCCGCCGTATCCGCGGGTCCTGTGGACTGGGCATTCAAACCAACCGAAAGCGTAAATAGCATTAGGAAAAGAAAAACGATTCTCGTCATGTTGGAGCTGCTCCTTATATTTTAAGAGGTATGGCAGATGACCCCGGGCTGGCAGAAATGGTCGAGAGAACACCCAGTCCGTGGGAGATCAAAAAATCAGTCGAGCGGAATTATGCTCGTAATTTATGAAAGTTGCAAGGCATTTTTGTCTTTCACCGAAAACAGGCTAATGAGCTTCGCCAACGTAAACGACCTTGTCTCGAAATAGTATTCTATATAGTTCTTGCGCCATCTTCGGGTTCGATGTTTTCAGCATGTTGTACTGGCTTAATGCCCCGGCTCGGTTCTGCATTGCCAGCTGCACGATGGCAAGGTTCAACCGCAATTCCGCCCTCGCCGGGTCGATCTCGACCGCGCTCTTAAACGCCTCCGCCGCTCCTTTATGATCCTTTTCCCTGAACCTGATCATGCCAAGTCCATTATAGATCCAGGCGCTGTTCCGGTATTTGACCGCCGCGGCCTCAAGAATGCCGATAGCGCGAGCAGCGTCGCCGGCGGCGTCGATCGCATTTGCGAAGTTGTAGGAAGACACCGGATCAAGCTCCGTGTGCTTCTTTAGCTCGGTATAGCATGCGATCGCGCCGCGAGGGTCAGCACCCCCTGCGATCTGGTCACAAAGTGCGGTACGGGCCCGGACGTTCCCGGGTTCGATCGCCACCGCGCGTTCGAACACCGCCCAGGCTTCGGTGTTCCGGCCGAGGTTCGAATAAACAAGTCCCAGATTGATCAGGAACGGAGCCGAGTTCGGGTCGAGCTTTACGGCGTTCTCAAGTGACGAGGCGGCCGAGGCAAACTCACTCGACATCGCAAGTTCGACGCCGAGATTATTGTGAAGCACCGGATCTCCGGGAAGCTTCAAGACAGCCGCCCGATAAGATCCAATGATCTGCTTTCGGACCGCCGGCGGTGACGATGCGGCGATCCGCGGTATCGAAGCGGTCGTTCTCGACGCTGTGGTTTCGTTGAAGGATTGTGAGGCCGTAGAGCCAACGGCTAAAAGGGCCAATAACAGCGAACTAAATATGCGGGCACTTATCCATAATTTAAACATCTCGCCTCCCCTTGCGCGGTCGCCCGGTTTAGCCGGTGAGGTGGCTGAAATTGATCGATCGGCGTTAAAAGCGAGAATAAAACGAATTGCGGCGAGGCTTTGTATTATAAATTACTCAAAAACAAGAGGCTGCGCTTGTTATTGCTTGCTGAATGAATATTCATTCAGTTATAATTCCGAGACTCGAAATTCATAATTTGCGTCCGTTTATTTAAAACTATGAACATCCGAAAAGCCGCCGTTCTTGGGGCCGGAACCATGGGTGCCGGCATCGCCGCACATCTCGCCAACGCCGGAATTCCGACGCTCCTGCTGGACATTGCACCGTCGGAGCTCACGCCTGAAGAAGAAAAGAAGGGCCTCACGTTGGAATCGCCCGGCGTCCGCAACCGCATCGTCAACTCGCTGTTCGGAACTGCGAAAAAGCTCAAGCCTGCACCGTTCATGCTCGGCGATAACGCAAAGCTGATAACGCTCGGGAACTTTACCGATGACATGGCTAAGCTGAAAGATTGCGACCTTGTGATCGAGGCAGTCGTTGAACGGCTCGACATCAAGCACAAGGTCTTTGCCGAAGTTGAAAAGCATCGCAAGCCGGGTTCGTTCATCGCGACGAATACCAGCGGTATTCCGATCAAATCGATCGCCGAGCCCTTTTCGGACGACTTCAAAAAGCACTTCGTCGGAATACATTTCTTCAATCCGCCGCGATATATGAAGTTGGTGGAGCTGATACCGACCGAATGGACGGACGGCGAGATGGCGTGCAAGCTTTCGGGCTTTTTGGACCAGCGGCTCGGCAAGGGCGTCGTGCCCGCGAAGGATAGGCCGAACTTCATTGCGAATCGCATCGGCACCTTCGGGATGATGGCCACCGTGCACGAGATGATCGCGATGGGCTTTACGCCGACCGAGGTCGACCAGATGACCGGCAAGGCCATCGGCCATGCATCATCGGCAACGTTCCGTACGTCAGATCTCGTCGGGCTAGACGTGCTGGCGCACGTCAACAACAACCTCTACCCGGCGATCCCTGAGGATGAGGACCGCGATGTTTTCAAGATCCCCGACGTCATTAACCAGATGCTCGAGAAGAAATTCCTGGGCGACAAGACGAAAGGCGGCTTCTTTAAGAAATCGACCGATGCCGAAGGCAAGCGGCAGATCCTTGAGCTCGACTTGAACACGTTCGAATACAAGCCGCAGGCGAAGACGAAGTTCCCGTCGCTCGATGCCGCAAAGGCGATCGAAGACCAGGCGAAGCGGATAAACAAGCTGGTCTGGGGCGAAGACAAGGTTGGTGAGTTCCTTTGGAAGACGATGTCCCGCACGTTCCGGTATTCGGCGAACCGCATTCCTGAAATTGCGGACACTGTCGTTGAGATCGACAACGCGATCAAATGGGGATTCGGCTGGACGATCGGTGTTTTCGAAACTTGGGACGCCGTCGGCGTCAGGAAATCCGTCGAACGGATGAAGGCCGAGGGCCAGGCAGTTCCCGAGAACGTCGAGAAGATGCTCGCTTCTGGCGCCGAATCTTTTTATAAGAATGAGAACGGCGTCGAGTCTTATTTCGACTTGGTCGCAGGCGAATATAAGGAAACACCTTCACGGCCGGGCGTCATCATTCTCAAGTCGGTCAAGGAACGCACGGGCGTTATCAAATCGAATCCGGGTGCATCGCTAATCGATATCGGCGATGGCGTCGCCTGCCTTGAGTTCCACTCAAAGATGAACTCGATCGGCGGCGATACGGTCCAGATGATGAACTTCGCCATCGACGAGGTCGAGCGAAACTTCAAGGGACTCGTTGTCGGCAACCAGGGCGGCAATTTCTCGGCCGGTGCGAACATCATGATGCTCCTGCTCGCCGCGCAGGAGGAAGAGTGGGATGACATCAACCTGATGGTCCATGCCCTGCAGCAGGCGGTGATGCGCCTTCGCTATTCGGCCAAGCCGGTCGTTACGGCTCCGTACGGCCTCACGCTCGGCGGCGGATGCGAGATCGCCATCCACGGCAACCGCGTCCGTGCGGCAGGTGAAACCTACATCGGCCTTGTCGAGGTCGGTGTCGGCGTCATCCCCGCTGGCGGCGGAACAAAGGAAATGACCATGCGTGCAATGGATGCAGCGGCAGCAACGCCGGATGCCGACCCGCTCACGTTCCTCAAGAAGTCGTTCGAGATGATCGGCATGGGCAAGGTCGCGACCTCGGCACAGGAAGCGAGGTCATGGGGCTTTTTCCGCGACGTCGATTCGATCTCGATGAATGGCGACCGCCTTATTGCCGACGCGAAGCAAGAGGTATTGAATCTCGACGCATCGGGCTTCACCGCACCGGTGCCGCGGACGGACATCATGGTCATGGGCGAGGCCGGCCAAGCGGCAATGAAACTTGCACTTCACATGATGAAGCAGGGCGGATTTATCTCCGATCACGACGCACTGATCGGCAGAAAGCTTGCAAATGTGATGAGCGGCGGGAACATCAACCACACCGCATACGTAAGCGAACAGTATCTGCTCGACCTTGAACGCGAGGCATTCGTCTCGCTCTGCGGCGAGCGGAAAACGCAGGAACGCATCGCGGCAATGCTGAAGACCGGCAAGCCGTTGCGAAATTAAATTTGCTTACGTTTCCATTAATAGGAGGGTTTGATGGACGCAAGAATATCGCAGATCCAGGCGGAAATGCGGCAGGTGGCCGAAGACGCACGTGCCGCATTTGGGAGTTATTCCGGCGAGCAGCTGAACTGGAAGCCCGGCCCAGACAGTTGGAGCATCGCCCAGTGTCTGGACCACATCATTAAGACCAATCATGAGTTCTATCCGGAATTCGACCTGATCGCGTCGGGGAACAGAAAGAATACGTTCTGGCAATCGTATTCGCCTTTTACGGGCATGACCGGCCGGTTTCTGGTCAATGCTGTCAAAACCGATTCCAAGAAAGCGAAGGCCCCATCGAAGTCCATTATTCCGCCGAGCGATGTGGCGGCAGATATTGTTGAACAGTTCGCCGGACACATCGAAGAGGTCATTTCGAAACTGCAGGGAATCGTCGGCGTCGATGTTCGAAATACTGTTGTTTCGTCACCTTTTCTTTCGGCGATGACCTACACGCTGGAAGATGGCCTGACGGTTCTCGTAGAGCATTCGAAGCGGCATATTCGGCAGGCGAAGCGCGTTCTTGAGGCGGACGGTTTCCCGAAATAGTTCTTTGAAAACATGGCGGAGAATTTCAAAAGCCGCGTTTTTCGCTGGGGATTCAATTTTTTCCCGGCATATCGCGGAACGGGCGGCCGGGTCACATATATTGCTGACGATTGGCACGAGATCCGTATCAAACTCCCGCTCAACTGGCGGACGCGGAATTACGTGAAGACGACCTATGGCGGCAGCATTTACGGTGCGGTCGACCCGATCTATATGCTGATGCTGATGAAGATACTCGGGCCCGAATACATCGTCTGGGACAAGGCTGCGTATATCCGGTTTCGAAAGCCGGGCCGGGAGACGCTGTATGCGGATTTCAAGCTGACCGAGCAGGAAATCGAAGAGATCAAATACGCCGCCGCGTCCGCAAAGTCGATCGATCGCGTCTATAATGTTGTGTTAAAGAATGCGGCGGGAATAGTCCACGCGGAGATAGAAAAGACGATATATATTTCGAAAAAGGGTAGTAAATGATCGATTACAAAAGCCGGGCGTTCATCTTCGACATGGATGGAACGCTCGTTGACAACATGAAGGTCCACACGGCGGCGTGGCGGATCCTGATCGAGGAGAACGGGCTTGAGTTCGACGAACGGACGTTTCTCGTTGAAACAGCGGGGCAGACAAACCGGGAGATCATCCCGACGGTCTTCGGCAATATTCCCGACGACCATATAACGGAACTTGCGCTCAGGAAGGAGACGCTCTATCGCGAAGCATTCCTGCCGCACCGAAAGCCGATCGACGGTCTGACGGATTTTCTAGACGAGGCGCAGTCGCTCGGGGTGAAGATGGCGGTCGCCACCGCCTCATCGCCGCCGAACATGAGATTTATTCTGGACGGCCTCGACCTGCGGCGGTATTTTGATACGGTCACGACCGCCATCGACGTCAAACGCGGAAAGCCCGACCCGGAGATGTTCCTGCTCTCGGCAGAAAGATTGGGCGTCGAACCTAAGTACTGTATGGTCTTCGAGGACGCATTGGGCGGGTTCGAGGCTGCAAGCCGGGCAGGAATGAAGGCGATCGGGATCACAACGGTGAATACTGCGGAAGCGGTGATGGAAGCCGAAGCCGTGGTCGAAGCTCATGCGGATTTTACGCATTTGAACGTGCAAAGGGTGGTCGAAGAATATCTTTCTTAAGCCGGAGGTGAAAATGAGAGTCAGTACCTTTCTTGCAGCGGCGATAATCGGGATCTTTGCGATCTCTTGCGGCAGCGTGACGGGCGAGCCGATCGAACTATCAAAGGCGTGCGACATCGCGAACGACGGCAAGGATTTTCAGGTCAGCGGTGTGCTTGCACAGCGGGGCAGCGTATTTTGCTCGAACACAGGCGGGCGAATGGAATGCGGCTTCGATCTGATCGAAGCCGCCGGGAGCACGAACAAGCTTCGCGTCGATATCGAACAGGGAAGCGGTGCGAACACGGTCGATAAGCTCGAACGCGGGTACAAGGCCGAGGATATAAAGATCCGCGACAACGCCGGGAATCAGGTCGCACTGGATAAGGACCAGGTGAAGCTGACGGGCAAACTCTCAATCGCACCCGCGGCACCGGGCGGCCAGGGCGTCTGCTTTATGCAGGTGAACAAGATCGAAAGATGACGGAACGATGCGGCTGGGCACAAAACGAACTGGCGATACATTATCACGACACCGAATGGGGCGTGCCTTTGCACGACGACCTCGGGCTCTTTGAATTCCTGATCCTCGAAGGTGCACAGGCAGGATTGAGCTGGGACACGGTACTTCGTAAGCGCGATTCATACCGCGAGGCGTTCGAAAACTTCGACGCCGCAAAGGTCGCCCGGTTCACCGACGCGAGATGCGAAAAGCTGCTCACGAACGAAGGCATAATTCGCAACCGTCTAAAGATCGCCTCCGCCGTTTCAAATGCCAAGGCATTTTTGAACGTGCAGAAAGAGTTCGGTTCCTTCAACGCCTACATCTGGTCATTCGTCGGCGGCAATCCGATCGACGGGAAACGGAAAACGTTGGCCGACGTCCCGGCAAAAACGGAAGTCTCCGACGCGATATCGAAGGACTTGAAAAAACGCGGCTTCAATTTCGTCGGCTCGACCATCATGTACGCCTTCATGCAGGCGACCGGGATGGCAAACGACCATTTGACGAGCTGTTTCAGGTACAAGGAGATCGAGTAACGCATGGGCACACTTCTCGAGGAATTCACGGCCCTGACCGGCGAGTTGAACCGTCTCGGTATCGACTATGCGGTTTGCGGCGGCTGGGCGATGTCCATACATGGGCTCCCTCGGGCGACCGTCGACATTGATCTGATGGTCAGATCCAACGACCTCGAAAAAGCATGGAAGGTCGCTGAACAGCTTGGGTATGACGTTGAGGGTTTGCCGCTGCATTTCGATGAGGTCGAGATCCGCCGCATATCGAAGATCGATCGGGAAACGAAGAATCTGTTAACTGTAGATTTTCTTCTCGTGACCGATGCATTGGAAACGATCTGGGCCGAAAGGGAATTGATCGAGTGGGAACTAGGCGGCATTTGGACCGTATCGCGGAAGGGCCTGATCCAATTGAAAGCCCTGGCAGGACGTCCACAGGACCTTATCGACATCGAGAAGTTGAGTGAGGATTCGGATGAAAGTTGATATGTCGCCGGAGGCCGTTACTCGTAGGCTGAAACTCATGGACGAGCTCTGGGTCCTCGGCATGAAGCTGATGGCTGCGGGAAGAAAACTAAAGGCTCAAAAGTCCCGTCGCGGCAACATCATCGCTGGAACGAAAGACCGGAAGGCAATCGTAAATGGACTACCCGATCACACCGGCAGTTAGGTTTTTGAGAGAGAAAAAGGTCGAGTTCACGCCGCACCTTTATGATTACGTCGAAAAAGGCGGGGCGAAGGAATCGGCGAGGCAGTTGGGCGTAGATGTACATGCAGTGGTGAAGACGCTGGTATTTGAAACGAACGAGAAGAAGCCGCTGATCGTGCTGATGCACGGCGATCGAGAGGTCTCGACCAAGAATCTCGCACGTTTTCTCGGCGTCAAATCCGTCGAGCCCGTGACGCCGGAAAAGGCGTCTAAATTGACAGGTTATCTCGTCGGCGGAACGTCGCCATTCGGCACGAGGACGTCGATGCCCGTATATGCGGAAAAGACGATCTTCGACCTCGACCGCATTTACATAAACGGCGGCAAGCGTGGGTTTTTGATCGAGATCGATCCGGCCATGCTAAAGCAGACGCTGAACGCCGAAGAGGTCGAGGTCGCGATAGAGAAGTAAGTTTGAGTTAGACGAAAGTTGAAGCCGATGTACAAAGTCGACGAAAAGGACGAGGTGGTGAAGTTAGACGAGGTTCCTCAGTCGTCAGTGGGGGCTCCGACGCCGGTCTTGGTTAGCGACGAAGGAAAGGTGATTCTGGCTTATCACCTGGAGAATAGGCCGGATGATTGGGACGGTACGACGATAAGAGTGATTCGTCCGACTTCGGAGGAGCCCGTGGCAATCGTCGAGTTTAAGGGGTGTTACGCGCATATGTTCGGCCCACCCAATGATGAGGCGTTTTCCGGACATCCACTTGCCAGTCGCGGTCTGAAACCTTACGGAGCGTATGAGGTTGTAAATTCATCGTGGATACGACAACTTGAGCGAATGAATTCGGTTCATGAGCGTCACGAGCCTGAGAGATTTTGGGAAAGAAGGCATTTGATCTTTTCATTTCACGACTCAGTGTTCGAATGTGTCGCCGACGGTTTTGAGATCGAGAAAGATTTTGGATCGATGGTGGGCATCGTGCCCAGAATGGTAGAGAAATTGTGGACAAGATAGGTAATTTATGAAAGAAGCAGTTATCGTATCGGCCGTGCGGACGGCTGTGGGGAAGGCGCCGAAGGGCACTTTGCGGAATACGCGTTCGGATGAGATGGGTGCGGCCGCTATCAAAGAAGCCGTTGCTCGTGCAGGCGTCGATCCGTCATTGGTCGAAGACGTGATAATGGGCTGCGCGTTTCCGGAGGCGGAGCAGGGAATGAACGTCGCGCGGACGGCATCGATACTGGCAGGTTTGCCGGTCGAGGCATCTGCGATGACGGTCAATCGGTATTGCTCTTCCGGCCTGCAGACGATCGCGCTCGCGGCGGACCGCATTGCGACGGGCGGCGCCGACGTCATCGTTGCCGGCGGGCTCGAATCGATGACGGCGATACCGATGGGCGGCAACACGTTTCGTCCGAACCCGCATCTCGCCGACAGCTATCCGGATTATTACCTGAACATGGGCCTGACCGCCGAGAACCTCGCGAAGAAATACGAGATCACACGCGAGCAGGCGGACGAG
>JAUCQE010000532.1 GCA_030372865.1 Pyrinomonadaceae bacterium | reverse complement strand
ACATATCGCTCAGCCTCAACTCGCTTTACGGTAACGACCCGACGATAGGGAACTACGTCCGCTCGCTCGTTCATATTCCCGCCAAGGACCTGAAGTTCATCGACGGCCCGAACGGCACGAAACAGGCAGATTTTTCGGTGCTTGCAATGAGCTTTGGCGATAACGGGAATCCGGTCGACACGATATCGAAAGACTTCACTTTCAACGCGAACCAGCGGATATACGAAAAGATCCTTCGGGAGGGCTTCGTTTATCACTTCGCCTTCCCGGTGAAAAAGCCCGGGCCGTACCAGTACCGCGTCGCTCTCCGTGACAAGAACGCCGGCACGGTCGGTTCGGCGAGCCAGTTCATCGAGGTGCCGAATCTGAAGAAGAGCGGGCACGTTATCTCCGGCATCGTGCTGCAAAGCTACACGGCGGCACAATGGCAAAAGGCCACGTCCGCTCCGGGACAAACGGTCGACGATCTCTCGAGCCCGATGAACGACACCGCACTGCGGAAATTTACGACCGGCGGCGTTCTGCAATATTCCTTTGAGATCTATAACCCGCGGACGTCGAACGGCTCAAAGCCAAACCTTGCGACCAAGCTCCGTGTCTTTCGTGACGGCAAGATCGTGCTCGACGGCGAGGTGCTGCCGCTCGACCTGAACGGCCAGGCAGACCTCGAACGCCTCCGTTCGTCCGGTGCAATAAGCCTCGCAAAAGAAATGCAGCCCGGCGATTACATCCTGCAGGTCATCGTCTTCGACAACGCCGCCAAAGAAAAACGCCGCATCGCGACCCAGTTCGTCCAATTCGAACTGGTCGCTAACTAACGGCACAAGCGTCCCGCTTGTATCTTGGGGCGTAAGCGTCCCGCTTGCGTGAGTGCCGCCTCGGCACGAAAACCACCGCCACGCCCCAGCCTGTTATTGCAACAATGTATCATCTGTAGTACAATAATCAGTCTGGGCAGTCGAGTACGTCTGGACAGTCCTGAAAGTACAGGGAATCATGCTGGTAGCTGGCAGCTCATGGCTGGAAACTGGTTCAAAACCCTCTTTGCGTCCTCCGCGTCGTCCACTCCGCTTTACTCTGTGTTGAATGAATCGTAACCCGAGAAATTTCCCGCAAAGCCGCAAAGACGCGAAGAAGAGACTTTAGAAGTGAAGAATGAGAAGTTGAGATCTGGAAGTTAAAATTAGAAACATGAAATTCGTCTCACGATCGTCTCAGGGCGTCTCAGCGTCGTCTCACTCCGTCTCAGCACCGTATTTTCGGCGTCTCATGCCCGTCTCACCCCGTCTCGCAGACATCCTTGCGCGCGCTGAGACGAGACGACTGGGTAGGAAATTGCATTTCCATGCGACAATATCTAACCTTTAGCTTTTGTCACCGCCATGCAAATACGCTCAATTGAACTTATCGAGATCCACCTCCCGCTCGTCCATTTTTTCGAGACCAGCTTCGGCCGCACCTACGAACGCCGGATAATCCTTGTCCGCGTCGAAGATACCGACGGCGCCGAGGGCTGGGGCGAGATAACCTGCGGCGAATCGCCGGGATATTCGGATGAATGGACCGACTCGGCCTGGGTCACTGCCGAAAAGATATTGGCACCGATGGTGGTCGGGAAAGAGGTTGATTCGGCCGCCGATATCTGGAACCTGATGAAATGGGCACGCGGCCACCGGATGGCGAAATCGGGCATCGAAACGGCCTGCTGGGACCTCGAGGCCAAGAAACTGGGCGTGCCGCTCTGGCGTCATCTCGGCGGCGTCAATCAGGTGATCGAATGCGGCGTTTCGATCGGAATTCAGGATTCGATCGCGCAGCTTCTTGAAAAGATCCGCGTCGAGGTCGAAGCGGGCTACAAGCGTATCAAGATCAAGATCTCACCGACCTGGGATTACGACGTGATCAAGGCAGTGCGGGCCGAGTTCGGCGACATCCTGCTGATGGGCGATGCGAATTCGGCGTACACACTCGCGGATATCGACAAGCTCAAGTCGCTCGATGAATTCGACCTGATGATGCTGGAACAGCCCCTGCCGCACGACGACATCATCGACCACGCAAAACTCCAGCGTGAGATCAAAACGCCGATCTGCCTCGACGAGCCGATCAAGTCGCCCGACGACGCCCGCAAGGCGATCGAGCTAAAGAGCGGCAAGATCATCAATCTCAAAAATGGTCGCGTCGGCGGGCACACCCAGTCAAAGATGATCGAGCAGATCTGCCGCGAAAACGGCATCCCGGTCTGGTGCGGCGGCATGCTCGAATCCGGCATCGGCCGCGCCCACAACATCGCCATCTCGACCTTCGCGGGCTACACCATGCCCGGCGACGTCTCTGCCTCACAACGCTACTGGCACGAAGACATCATCGAACCCGCAGTCGAGGTCAGTTCAGACGGCACCATCACCGCCCCGGAGGGCCCGGGAATCGGGTTCGAGATTAAACGCGACCGTATCAAACAGGCTGCAAAGCGGACGGCCGTCATCAGATAACGAAATGAAAGTCTTGATCGCATATTTATCGGTTCTGCTCGTATTCGGCTTCTCTTATACCGTTAGCGCTCAAGATTCGTCTGCGAAGGCGCGCGAGATAATCGACAAGATGACGGCAATCTACGCCACGGCCCCATCGTACGAAAGCTCGGGAAATGTAGGCATTATCAAGGATCTTGACGCACTAAGCGGAATGACGTTTGTTGATGCGCTTTCGTTGAACAGCATCGAATTATCCGAGTCTATCTCATACAGGTTCATTTACTCGCGGCCCGATAAATTGCGTTTCAACTGGAAAGACAGCAATTCGAGTTCGTCCAGAACTTCGGTTGTCTGGTCGGACGGGAAAAATGTCTATACCTGGAGATCGGGACTAGCGGAAGAGGATATCTTTATATGGAGTAAAGAATCGAGTTTGAAATGGGCGATCGAAGAAGAAACCCGCGGCACTTCTGATGTCTCGCGGCTTCTATATAATGCCCTCTCGGGGAGCAAGGAGTATTTCTCTTTCAATAGGATGGAGGATGTGTCCGTGGTCCGCGAGGACTCGATTGATGGGGCGGTGTGCTACGTCGTACGAGGCAGTATTTCCGGCCATCCTTGGGTCCTATGGATCGACAAGCAGAGCTATTATTTGAGGCGGTATCGATTCCTGGTGGCGACCGGATCGTTTGATGAATCGGTGCGTACCGGGAAGATGCAGTTGACGATCGGGGAAACCAACCACCGCGACATTAATATCGGTCGTCATATTCCGAAATCGGAGTTCAAGTTCGTCCCTGATCTGCGAAAAGGGGACCTCGATATTTCGAAGATGAAAACTGAGAAAGCTACGGCTCCGCCTCCTTTCTAATATTGGACTGAAATGTTGGCAAACTTTGCCAAAGGTGGTATTTTTGTCCAATGAGCACGATGAACATCTCATTGCCGGAAACGCTCAAATCGTTTATCGATTCACAGGTTGCCGAGGGCGATTACGTCAGCACCAGCGAGTATCTTCGCGAACTCCTACGCAAGGAGCAGGACAGAGTTCGACTTCGTGCACTTGTCCTCGAAGGGGCTGCCTCGCCGCTCAGCAAAAAGTCGTTGGACGCGGAATACTTCGAGAATCTGCGTAAGCGGGCCCGGGCGAAAAAGTGAAGCGGAAATCCGTGATCACTCGTCAGAAGGCGGAAGAAGATATTGATCGGGCGTTCGAGTATTACCTTCAAGAGGCGGGGCCCGAGATGGCTGTCGCGTTCGTTGATGGGTTCGAGCGATCAACGGCGCAATTGTCCCGCAATCCGCTATCCGGGTCGTCACAACTGGCACACGCGTTGGGAATCGACGACCTGCGACAATTGCCGATGAAAAGATTCCCGTATGTTTTGATCTACATTGACACAAAACAATGCGTCGAGATCTGGAGAGTTCTCCACACAAGGAGGGATCTTCTGTCACTGCTTGACGCTGACGAATAAACCCGGCGGCCGTGAATAATGCTGTGTTTGATTGAACTTCACCGAGGCCATTAACTGCCGACCACCACATGATTCACCTAAGGCGTCTTCTTTTCGTCTTGCTGGCCCCGGCCGTATTGGTGCTTTTGGCTATCATTTCGATCAATCGTCAGGTCGGGTCGTATTCTGCCGAGAGAGTTTATGACGACGTTCAGAGCCTGCCTGCCGATCACCGCGTCGCGATCGTTTTAGGTGCACGCGTTCGGAATGGTGAGCCGTCCGACATGCTATACGACCGCGTGCTTACCGGTGCTGATCTTTACAAGGCGGGAAAGACGCGCAAACTTTTGATGAGCGGCGGGGACGATGAACCGGAGGTGATGAAACGCCTCGCGGTCGAATTTGGAGTGCCGGAGAGCGATGTTATTCTTGACGACCTCGGCACACGGACGTACGAATCGTGCATCCGGGCAAAGCAGGTTTTCGGGCTGACGAGCGTTACTATCGTCACACAGGACTTTCACCTGCCGCGGTCGATCTACCTCTGCCAAAACCTGGGCGTGGATTCGATCGGCGTAAACGCCAAACGGCGTGATTATCAGGCCGAGGGATTCGGCCGGAACAGAGAATATCTATCCCGCGTCCGCGCTTGGTACGATGTCAATTTTTGATTAGGCTGATCGAGATCTTATGGCCACACGATTATTCCTGATGCTTGCTTTCGTAACTACCGCCTCGGGTCATCTCGCATTTCTTACAGCTTGTTCCGAACAGCCGCTCGCCGTTAGTTCAGCCGAAAGTTCTGAAACCGAAACTGCTCCGACGCCGGAGCCTCAGCCCACGAAGTTCGTCATCCCGCCACAACTCGCCAATGCTTCGCCCGAAGAGCTCTGCAGCCGACTTGGCGAGATCAAGAAACTGCCGTACCGCGATCCGAATGACACAGATCCGATCTACGAAGCCCTGATCGCAAAAGGCGATAAAGCCGTTGAGTGTCTTGTCGCGAAGATACCCGACGCCACGCTCATGCCCGACCCGCGCGAAGCACCGAAATGGGAGCAATACGTGATCGGCGATACTGCAGTGTTTATTTTGTTAGATATTCTGCAAGAGCAGGACCCGGGCGCGGAGAAGCTGCTCATCGAAATGCTTCCGCCGGCATTTCAAACCGAGTGGAAGACGAACGGAATCTACGCCTACTTCAACTACGTTTCCGAACCTGCTAATCGTAAAAGCCTTCAGCGATGGTGGCGGAGCTGGCTGAAAGAAAATAAGAAATAATAACCTTACTCACGGGATCCAATTATGACCACGCGACTCGTCATCGTCTTGATATTTGCTATGACCGCTTCGGCACAATCGGCTGAAAACTTCATCCGCTACGTCAATCCGCTGATCGGGACGCAGAAGATGGGGCTGTCTCTTATACACATCTGACGCTGCCGACGAGTTCCGA
>JAUCQE010000531.1 GCA_030372865.1 Pyrinomonadaceae bacterium | reverse complement strand
TCTTGAGCGTTTGGCGAAGCGATGCGATCTTGCCCGATTCGTCACGCCGGACCGTGCCGAGCACCTGCCGCATCAGCTCGATACGTGACCACGGGTAATTGTTATAGACCGCTTCGGAAATTTCTGCAGGGCGGACTCCGGCCTTGATCAGCTCAGATGCGACCTTCAGCGTCCGGTCGGTAGTGTTCGAAAAGTGGAAGGAACCAGTATCTGTGACGAGCGCCATGTAGACGCACTCGGCGATCTCTCGTGTTACACGTCCGCCGATCGCCTTGCAGAGGTTATAGATCATTTCACCGACAGCCGAGGCGGTCGAATCTATCCAATTTATGGTTCCGAAGTGTTCGCTGGTGGAATGGTGGTCGATGTTGACGGTGAACTCGTTTTCGAGGCCGTGGATGCCCGGACGGGTGATGTCCGAACATTCGATGATAAAGACCGCATCGTATTCGCGGTCGATCTCTGAGACGTTGCGGATCTCATCCGCTCCGGGGAGATTGCGATAGGAGGGCGGGATCGGGCCGTGCACGATGACCTCGGCCGATTTGCCGAGCGAACGCAAAAGCCAGCACAGCCCCAGCGACGAGCCTACGCCGTCGCCGTCGGGTTTGATATGCGTCGTGATACCAAACTTGTCTTTGTTTTCAATTAACTCAACTACTTGACTTAACACTCAAAAACCACCGCTGCCTACAAGATTTTTCTGCCGGTTGCCGGTTCAGCCCGTCTCGTCATCATCATCGTTGATGTCGAGCGTCTGCAGGATCGAACCGATCCGTGCGGCGTTCTCTTCCGCCGTGTCGCGAGCAAAGTGAAGATGCGGAGCGTGCCTTAGGCTGAGGTTCATCGTCACCTGCTGCCTGACAAATACCGCCGCATGACGAAGCGCCTTGAGCGCCGCATCGATCTGCTCTTCGGTCCCGTTGACGAGAACGAAGACCTTTGCATCGCGAAGGTCTTCGGAGACCTCGACGTCTGTAACGGTAACGGCCTCGACCCTAGGGTCTTCGAGTTCGAAACCGACGACTTCGGCGATCTCCTCTTTCAACGCCTCAGCTAACCGTTCGGGACGACGCATAAAAACTAGAGCTCCGTGGCCGCGATCCTTTCGATCACGAATGCCTCGATCTCATCATTGATCTTGATGTCGTTGAAATTGACGAGGCTGATACCGCACTCAAAGCCCTGACGCACTTCGTTGGTGTCGTCCTTGAAGCGTTTGAGCGTTGCGATATCGCCTTCCCAAATAACAACGCCGTCGCGGATAAGCCGTGCCTTTGCCTGACGGCGGATGACACCGTCGGTGACGCGGCAGCCCGCGATGGTGCCGATCCTCGAGACCTTGAAAGTCTCCTGAACAAGAGCCTTGCCGAGGATGACCTCTTTCTCAATCGCGTCGAGCATGCCGATCATTGCCGCCTTGATCTCTTCCTCGACCTTGTAAATGATCGAGTGGAGGCGGATGTCGACGTCTTCCTGTTTTGCGATGTCAGCAACGCGGGCTTCGGGCCTTACGTTGAAGCCAATGATGACAACGGCCGTCTGGGCACTGTCTGCCTGCGTGGCGGACGCGAGAAGAACGTCGGATTCGGCGATCGCACCGACGCCGGCGCGGATAACGCGAACCTTGACCTTCTCGGTCGAAAGCTTCTCGAGCGTGTTCTTGAGAACCTCGACCGAACCTTGTACGTCGGCCTTGAGAATGACGAGAAGTTCCTTGACCTCTGCCTGGCCGAGCGATTCGATACCTCGCTTGGTGGTCTTGAGCATCGCCGCCTGTCGAGCGTGCATCTGACGCTGACCGGCGATCGTGGTCGCTTTTTCGATATCGGAGACGACCTGGAACGTGTCACCTGCCTGCGGCACGCCCTGAAGGCCGAGGACCTCGACCGGAGTCGCCGGTGCTGCCTCTTTGACCTCTTCGCCTCGGTCGGAGAACATCGCACGGACCTTGCCGTAGAACTGTCCGACGATGAACGGATCGCCAACCTTAAGTGTTCCCTGCTGAACAAGCACGGTCGCAACTGCACCGCGTCCCTTGTCGAGCTTCGCCTCAAGCACAACGCCGGACGCTCTTCGTGTCGGGCTCGCCTTGAGGTCGAGAATATCGGCCTGCAAGAGAACGGTCTCGAGCAAGGTGTCGAGGTTCTGCCGCTGTTTTGCGGAAACCGGGACCATCTCGACGTCGCCGCCCCATTCGACCGGCTGAAGCCCAAGCCCCGCAAGGCCCTGTTTGACGCGGTCGGGATTGGCGTCCGGCTTGTCGATCTTGTTGATCGCGACAATGATGGGCACCTTGGCTGCCTTTGAGTGCTCGACAGCTTCGATCGTCTGCGGCATGACGCCGTCGTCGGCAGCAACGACGAGGATAACGATATCCGTCGCCTTCGCACCGCGGGCACGCATCATGGTGAACGCTTCGTGGCCCGGTGTATCGAGGAAAACCACGCGACGCTGTTCGCCGGGGTTTTCCGGATTCGGAACGTAAACGCTGTAGGCACCGATGTGCTGCGTGATGCCGCCGGCTTCGCCCTCTGCGACGTTCTCCTTGCGGATAGCATCGAGGAGAGAGGTCTTACCGTGGTCGACGTGGCCCATTACGGTGATAACCGGGGCACGGGTGCCCTCATAATCGTCCGTATCCGACGCGATGATCTCTTCGAACTCCTGCTCGATGACCATCTCTTCGAACGGAACGAAGCTGACATCGAACCCGAAGTCCATTCCGAGTTCCATCGCCATCTTTTCGCCGATAGGCTGGTTGAGCGTGGCGAAGATGCCCCGCTTGATCAAAAGCTGAACGATGTCTCGGGGCGTGATGCCGAGTGCTTCGGAGAATTCGCGAACGGTCGCGCCCTCGACGAGTTTGATAACTTTGTAGTCGCCGTCCTCCGAGCGAGATACCTGCGCCATTACGCGTTCTTCGATCGTACGAGGACGCGGCTGATCGATATCGCGTTCGGCAAACCTTCCGCCTTTCGCGTCGGCCTTGCCCTTACGACCGCCTGAACGGCCCGGTCGCCTGCGGTTGTCCGCCGGCGGCGTGTAATTCATCTGCGGGGTCGAGGTCTCGCCCGGCGTTCCGCGGAACTGTCCGGGGCGGCCGCGTTCGGCTTTGGCGTCGGGCATCAGCTTGCCGGTCTTGGTCGGCAGTTCCGACACCACACGCTCGCCGGGCTTTACGCCTTTCTTTAGCGCATCGCTGGTAAGCGTAAGTTTTTTGACCTGGGTGCCGCCCGGTTTTACGATGCGCAGGCCGGGCTTCGCCGGCTCGGCCGGTGCAGCCTCGGGTTCGGCTTCGGCTGCGGCCGGAGCTTCTTCCTCGGCCTCAGGCACTTCTACGGCCGGAACCTCTTCGACCGGCTCCTCGGGCACTTCGACCGGTGCTTCTTCAACAACCGGCTCGGCTTTGACCGCTTCCGGTTCGGCAGGCTTTTTCTTCAGGACCTTGCGGACGCTCGTGACCGGCTTTTGCTCTTCGGCAGGCTCCGCCTTTCGGACGGGCTTTACAGGCTTTGCGGGCTCTTCCGCCGGCTCCGGTGCGGTCTCGATAACGGGCTCCTCGACGTGCTCGTCGGCATGCGACTCCACGGCCTCCGGTTCGTCACTCTTCTTCGCGGCCTTGATGACCTTGATCGCCCGCTTCGGTGTCGGTTCAGCTTTCGGAAAGTACTTTAGGCGCACCTTCTCCGCGAGCTCGGCACTGACCGAGTTCGACGGAACGCTGATATCTGCTCCCTCGCGGCGCAAATCTTCCATTACGCGCTTCGTGTCTTGTTTTAGCTCACGTGCGAGATCGTAGACCCGAATTTTCTTTCCTATCGCCATAAAATCTTTATCGTTACTGTCCCTACCGGTCGCTGATGCAGGAAACTGCCTTTTACCCGCTCCTAAATGTTCATAGCTGCCCCCGCTGCATTAAGCAGGCTGTTCGTCTTCGGACGTCTCAGCCGCTTCTTCGGGCTCGGCGTCCTCTGATGCGATATCAAAGGCCTGGCCTTCGGCCGTCGACGGCTCGCTGCTGATGATCACATCGGTCGGCTCGAGATCGCTCGGAGCCTCGGGCACCGATTCGATATCGACGGCAACCTCATCCACGCCTTCCGATGCCTGATCGAAAGCGGTCTCGATCGCGAGCGTCTCCACGTCCCCATCCGCCGCCGGCTCTTCGGCACCAGCGTCTTCGGAAACTGCTTCCTCGACAGCAACTTCTCCTTCCGAAGCCTCTTCAGCCGCCTGAGCATCCTTTGCAGCCACGATCGCGGCCGCCGAATCGAGGATCGACTGTGCCTCGTCCATGCTGATGTCGTGGTTGTCGACGAGGTCGTCAAGCGACATCGCGGCAAGCGACTCGACGTCGGTGATGCCCTTCTCGCCGAGCGTTTCTGCCTGGTTTGCAGAAACACCCTGCAGAGCGGTGATGGGCACTGCCTCGCCGGCCGCCATCATCTGGCCCATCTGCTGGGCAATTTCTTTCTTCAGCACTTCCTCGCTGACGATGTTGATGTTCCAGCCCACGAGACGGGTCGCAAGCCTAACGTTCTGACCGCGTTTGCCGATCGCCAGGCTGAGTTGGTCCTCACCGACGATCACATCCATTTCGCGGTCTTCGATATCGGTAATACGAACCTGCGATACCTTCGCCGGGGAAAGTGCGTTCGCCGCAAACACCGAAGGCTCATCCGACCATTCGATGATGTCGATCTTCTCGCCGCGGAGTTCCTTGATGATCGACTGGACACGCGAGCCTTTCATACCAACGCAGGCCCCGACCGGGTCAACGTCCTTCTCATTCGAGGCAACGGCGATCTTCGCGCGGTCGCCCGGTTCGCGGACGGCAGACTTGATCACGACCGTGTCGTCGTAGATCTCGGGAACTTCCATTTCGAACAGCCGCTTGATAAGTTCGGCGGATGCACGCGAAACCTTTATCTGCTGGCCCTTCTGTTCCTTCGAGACGTCGACGATCACGACGCGGATACGTTCGCCCTGGTTCCACATTTCGCCGCGGGCCTGTTCCGGTTTCGGAAGGATCGCTTCGAGGTTATTACCGAGATCAATGATCATGTCGCCGCGTTCAAAACGCTTGACCACGCCGTTGATAAGTTCGCCCTTGCGGTCGATATACTCTTCGTAAACTTTTTCGCGGATCGCCTCACGGACCTTCTGAACAAGGATCTGCTTGGCCGTCTGAGCGGCAATGCGCCCCATCTCTTCCTGAGGCAGCGGTATCTGGAGCATGTCGCCGATCTCGATCTCATCACCGGCGAGTTCCTGAGCCTCGACGAGCGAGAGTTCGGCGGACGGGTTCTCGACCTCATGGACTACGACCTTTTGCAGCGAGATCTCGATCATTCCCTGTTCGTTGTCCCAATCGACCTGAATGCTGTCGCCGGTCTTGTCTTGAGCGCGGAACTGTTTGCGGGCTGCCGCCTTCACGGCATCCTTCATGGCCTCAATGACCATGTCCCGGTCGAGGGCATGCTCTTTACAAAGGGCTTCGATACTCTGTCCAATAGAAGATGTCATAACAATTGATCCAAATTGATAATTCGGAGCGGACGTTCCGCCTCTTTTCTAAACCTCTGCTGCTGTGGGGCTAGCCCTTTTTCAGGTCGTCGGCCACGTCGTAAACAAGATTGGCCTTGACAACCGCCGAGTACAGGAACGAAACCTCGCCCACCGACCGGTCACGGAAAAGTACCGTTTCGCCGTCCACGCCTTCGATCGTGCCTTTGAACGACTTACGCCCGTCGATCTCTTCCGAGATCTTGACCCTGGCGTTCTTTCCGGTAAATTTCCTGAAATCGTCGATGCTGTAAAGCTCGCGTTCAAGCCCCGGCGACGACACCTCAAGTACGTAAGCCGATGGGATGATGTCGACCTCGTCAAGAACGGCTTCGATGTCGCGGGAAAGTTCTCCGCAATCGTCGATCGTGATGCCGCCCGATCTATCCACAAAGACCCTGACGACTGCGTTCCGCTTCGTGCCGGCAATTTCTGCATGCACGAATTCAAGCCCACGGGCCTCTGCCGCCCGTCTGGCGATGTCGCGGATCTTTTCTGCGGTTGAACTCACTCGAAAATTCTGAATGCCAAAATAAAAAGTGGGCACGAAACCCACTTGTAACTAGGTACGCATCGCAGCAAACTTACATTTTAGCCGCAATACGCCTAATTTTGCAAGCTCTTTCTAAAAGTTACCCTCCAGGCCCTTAACGGCAGACGTTATCGCCGCGACGTCCTTCTGTATCTGCTTGAACTTGTCGGCGGTCGGGTCTGAAGCAAGGTCTTCTAACTTCACTGACAGCTCTTTCACCGTTGCGGCAAGCTTATTGATCTCTTTCTTTAGTGCCTTTTGCGAGTCTTGCGTCGCGGTTCCCGCTTTCTTTGCCGCGGCGACTCCCCAATGGGTTATGCGAATGATATTTTTTCGCGAGGTGACCGTGATCCAGCTTTCCGACGACATATAGTCGCGAATGCTGTCGATGCTCGGGAAAAACCCCTCTTTCTTTAACAGGTCGGCAAGGTCGACATCAACTGTCTCCTTTCCACCGGTGAGGTCCATCAGCCGCGTTAATACCTTCTGGTAAACGTCCATACTCTAAAGGGTAATGACAACTTTTATTACAAAAACGGGTCCAAGTCGAACCTACTAAGCGGCTTTTGCCAGGTCCTTTATCGCCAGGCAAGCGACCCCAAGCGTGCCGGCGTCGTCCCCAAGCGAAGCGCGGACAAGTTTAACACGTTCGGCCGGCCGCTGAAACGCCCGATATTGCAGTTCCCGGTACGTTGTTTCGTGGAACATATCCCAACCGTTCGCAACACCGCCGCCGACAGTGATCGCTTCAGGGTTCAGGACATTGACGAGGCCGCCGAGCGCGATACCAAGGTAAAAGCCCATCGTTCGGAAAACCTCGATCGCAAGCTCGTCACCTTCGGCCGCGGCTTTGTAAACGTCATAGGCGGTCAACCCTTCGCGACGGGTAAGCCGCGATGTCGGGAATTCCGCGGATCTCTCGACAGCCATCCTGACGACCGCGCTTCCGGACGAGTATTGCTCAAGACACCCGACACTGCCGCAGCCGCACGGATGGCCGAACGGCTCGACGCAGATATGACCCACCTCGCCCGCCGTGCCGTCAACGCCTCTTAGGGGTTCGCCGTTGAGGATCAGTCCGCCGCCGACGCCGGTTCCAAGTGTTATATGAATAATGTTCTTGAACTCACGCGACGCGCCAAGCCAATGTTCGCCGATCGCGGCGGCGGTCGCGTCATTCTCGAGCAGGACCGGAAGGCCTAATCTAGCCGACAATTCGCCGCTGATGGCGAATCCGTCGAGTTCAGGAAGATTCGGTGCGGAGGAGACCGCCCCGGACGCAAAATCTACGACCGCGGGCAATGCAACACCGAATGACACCACGCGTCCCAGATGCTCGGTCGCTTTTCGGCATTCCGAGGCGAGGCCGACAAGAGCGTCAACGATTCCTTGTCGGGCCGTCGGCGTTGCCCGGCGGGCACGAAAATGGATCGTCCCGTCCGGCGAGACGACCGCCATCCGCACATTAGTTCCGCCGAGATCGGCTGCAAGTATCAATTGCTGCATTTGAAGCAGAGAAATAAAAAGGAACTCCGGTTAACGTTTCGGACGGTCGCTTTCGGGAACATTCTTATAAACGTCCTCGAATTTTGCATATCCATCCTTGATCACCGTGTCCATCAGGTTGTTTTTATCAACGACCGTAACTTCTAGAAGGATCGCCGGTATCTCTTTGTTTATCGCGTCATTTTTGAACGGCGTGGTCGTCAAAGCTTCCTTTTTCGCAAGTTTTACGGCCGCGTCCACTGCCTGGCTGGCGAGCGGGATGATCGGCTTGTAGACCGTCATCGTCTGCTTTCCAACCGCAATGTTCTGCAATGCTTCGAGGCCGGCATCTTGCCCGGTAACAAGGACTTTACCGGTCAATCCGCGGCGGTCTAGGGCTTGGATGACGCCGCCGGCCATGCCGTCATTCGACACGACAAATGCCTGAACATTGTCGTTTTCTTTTGTAAGGCTGTTCTCGGCGAAGTTAAGTGCCAGGTCGTTCTTCCAGTCCGGGATCATCTGGTCGGCAACGATCTTGATGTCGCCGCGGTCGATCGCCGGCTGGAGGACCGCCAACATCTCACGCTTCATTATATGCGCGTTGTTGTCCGAACCTGAGCCGTAAACCATCACATAGTTGCCTTTGGGGACATTTTGAAGCGCAAATTCAGCGATCTTTCGTCCGATGACGGGCACCTGGTGCGAAATATATAGGTCGATCTTGTCGGAATTGATCAAGCGGTCATAGCTGATGACGGGAACGCCCTGGGCCTTTGCCTTTTCCACCATTGCCGCGGCCTCGGTCGCTTCCTGCGGGGCGATCACAAGGACGTCGATGCCTTGTGTAAGGAGGTTGTCGACGTCATTCGCCTGGCGGCTCGAGCTGTTGTCCGCAACCGTGATGACGCACTCGACGTCGATCTTTTTGCAGTGGGCGTCAAAAGCATCCCTGTCACGCTGCCAGCGCTCCTCGCGGACGGTCGCCATCGCGAATCCGATCTTTATCTTTTTGCCGGTTGAGCCTGCCGAATTTGTCGCATTAGCCGTCGAACTGCTCGCGGGCCCCTCGCACGAGACCAGAAATAACGCAGAGAACACAAGGGTTACTGCCAAAAACAACCGCTTATTCATTATTTATCCTCGCCTAAATATTAGAAACTCCAACGATTAAAGCAAAAAAAGCGCGACTCGGCAATTCGGGAACGCGGGGCACTACCAAAGCTTTCCGGAAGGTCTGGCGTCGTCGATCTTGTCCGTCGAAACCCGGCAGTTCGCGAACCGCGCGGGAGCGAGGCCACGGGACACATGTTCAAATAGCGGTAAGCTTTTCCTCAAAAGCCCCGAAATTAAATCAAAAAGGTCTTTGCCAATCAAAAGTTGTGTGTTATAAATGTTTATCACTCTGAGGCTTAGCATTTTTTGAGGCCATCGCGAATGGCCGCCCGGAAATTGCAGCAGCCGAGGCGTTTTTGTTGACACGACGAGTTGATTTCGTGTAAAACATTGAATGGCTTAGTTTTTTGAACTTATTCAGCTTAAAGCGATTACTCACGAGGAGAACTATGAAGGCAAATTTGGGTCTGCGTAAAGCACTTTCGCTGTGCTTAACTTTTTCGATAATTGCAACCTGCTCTATGGTGTCCCTTGCAGCCTCCCCGAAAACAGCGGGTGAGTTGCAGTTGACGGGAAAGACGGCTAACGGATCATTGCCGTTCGCGATCGTCAATGGCGAGAGCTCAAATTCGGGACGCTCTATCTTTACTTCCAGCACGATCACCACTCCGGAAGGCGTTTTCGCGACTCTGAACCTTGGCAAAGCCGGGATCATCGAAGTCGCCCCTAACTCCTCCATCAAGATCGCATTTGACGACAGCAACATTTCCGGAACCATCGCATTGGGAAGCGTTAAGGTCGTTTCTGCTGCAAACGCTGCAAATTTTGTAAATGCTTCGGGCGAAGCACTCAACGTTCGCACCGGCGAAACGGCGACTGCAGCCGGCAAGGCTCAGGACGATGATGACAATGACGGCGGTTCCGCTTGGTGGCTCTGGGCGATCGTTGTCGGCGGCGCAAGCGCCGGCCTCATCTGGGCAGCAACCCGGGACTCGAACACGATCAGCCTCGGCGGCGGCTCGACGGTCATCAGCCCGATCCGTTAATATCTATCCCTTCAAGGCCGTTAACAATAACGGCCTTGAAGTTTATTTCTTACTCCATTAGGGGATTGTTACAGGAGGAACATTAATCAAATGCTCGGCAATAACATATTAAAGAAACTCACCACAGGTTTTACTGCCGTCGCTATCCTTTGCGTTTACTCGATGGCTGCTCTGGCTATCCCGACCGACGTAACGGGCGAGATCTCGGTAACCGGACAGGTAACGGTCAACGGTCAAGCGGCAATTTCGAACAGCACAATCATGTCCGGTAGCACGATCGTGACCGGAGCAGGCTCGAACGCAGTGGTCAGCCTCGGCAGATCAGGCCGGGTTGAGGCTGTCTCTTATACACATCTGACGCTGCCGACGAGTTCCGAA
>JAUCQE010000530.1 GCA_030372865.1 Pyrinomonadaceae bacterium | reverse complement strand
AAGGACACCCTGAAGATCGATCTCGGCGACATATACCGGCTGCTTAAACTTTTAATCGGCCGCGATTTCCTCATTCAGCCGGCCAAGCGAACCGACGACCCTTCCGTTGACGGAGATCGAAGCCGCCTGTCCGTGGCGGAGATGCTTGACGTCGGCAGCAGCGAAGACGGCATTGCCGTGCCCTGCAGCGTCGAGCGCCGCCTCGACGGCACCTTTTGCATCGTAGAAATCCAGATCGCGTACGGTCATCGCACGGTCTTCGGCGATCTCGCCGCCGGTCATTGCGATGGCGAACAATTCGCGTTCATTCGGCAGCGGGCGGTCGTCGGGGTCGGACGCGAATGCCTTTCCGATCTCGAAAAGCTTTACGTCGCGCCGCTGCTGGTTCATATTCAGGCGGATAGCATCTAGCAAGCCCGGCAAAAGGGTGGGACGCATTCGGACCGCGCCTTCGATCACCGAATCGCGAAGCGTCACATACGGCTCCTCGAACGAATAATTGACGACACCCGGAACGGTCTCAAATGTGCCGTCGTGTTTTGTGTCGATAAAGCTGTAGGCGATCGCCTCATCAAATCCCTGATCGGCAAGCGTGCGCCGGACCTGCATCTTCTGCGGCTCCGCGGGTTGATAGTCGCCGGCACCGTAGGCGGGCGGGAGCTCGTCCAGGATGTTCTCGTAGCCCGCATGCCGCGCGATCTCTTCGACGAGGTCTTCTTCGATCGCAATATCGTGCCGCCACGACGGCGAAACGTAAGTGCCCTCTTCGGCAACGGTGATGCCGAGCGAGGCGAGGATGCGGTTGCATTCCTCGGTCGGCACGTCGAGCCCGGTCAGCCGTTTCACGGCGGATGAGATGTCGGAAGATGTGACGAATCCGGGCTGGTAACGCGTTGGGTAAACGTCGATCAGGTCGCCCGCCTCACCGCCTGCGAGTTCGATGATAAGCTGTGTCGCACGGTCGGAGGCCCGCTTGATGTTCTCGATGTCGACACCGCGTTCGAACCGGTAGCTCGCCTCGGTCGCAAGGCCAAGTTTGCGGGACGTCTGGCGGATGCTCTCGCGTTTGAAGAACGCGACCTCAAGGAGGACGTTCGTAGTCTGTTCGGTGATGCCGCTGTTGAATCCGCCCATAACGCCGGCGACCGCTGCGGGTTTTTCGGCATCGCAAACGACTAGCATAGTCTCGTCGAGCTTTCGCTCAACCTCTTCAAGCGTCTTAATGGTTTCGCCAGGCTTGGCCGTCCGAACGACGATCTTATTCTCGGCAAGCTTGTCCAGGTCGAAGGCATGCATCGGCTGGCCAAGCTCGTGCATTACGTAATTCGTGATGTCCGCGACGTTGTTGATGGACCGCTCACCGATCGCCTCAAGCCGGTCGACAAGCCATTGCGGCGAAGGGCCGATCTTTACGCCTTTGACGATCCGGGCAGTAAAACGGTGGCAAAGCTCCGGGTTCTCAATACGGACGACCTCGGGGGCAAGCACCGCCGGGAAGGGGATCGCATCGATATCGGCTGCCGGTGCATCACTGTTTTGCCCCTTCACAGAGACGGGCTTTCCGGTGCTGACCCTAAGCTCGCGTGCGACACCGAAATGCGAAAGACAATCCGGCCGGTTCGATGTTAGGTCGATATCCAGCACGAAATCATCGCCATGTGGGTGGATACCCTCGACCGCCAATCCCACACGCGTCAAAGCCATCGCCGTCTCTTCGGCAGAAAGGTCAGGTTCAATAAGTTCTTTTAACAAGTTGTAGCTGATGTTCATTAGTTTGTGCCGAGGGTCGCAAGTAAGAACCGCGCCTCGCTCTTAGAGATTCCATCTGTTTTGAGCGTTTTCCACTCACCGTCCTTGGATAAGGATAAGTAAAACGACCTCGTATTCGAGGGTTCGATTACGTAGGCCATTAGGCTCCCGCGTTCACTGCTGTTTGTTCCGCCACTGTACCAAACAAACAACCGCGGCTCCGAAACCGCTACAAGGTAGTTACTGGTGACATTTGCACTACTGCTTCTGTAAAAATGCAAACCCGCCGATTGCGCAGACCACTCGTCGTGCACTTTCTTAAAATGAAGCTGACGAACGACACGATCAGGAATGAAAGGCGGAACCCGCAGTTTCTCAAAGTTCCGAATTCCGAGAGAGCCGAGCAACTTGCCCTGAAATCCTCTCCATTTGAAGTCAAACCAATGATCGATCTTGACCAGGTACAACTCCGTGGGCGACAAGGTGTCAATAAGACGGTTCACGAAGGCTTCGACAATAGTGATAAAGTCGAGATCGTCATCCGTCTCGTCCTCGATGCGAATCATTGGGACTGCTCCAGAAATCTCAAATCGTTCTCGAGCCTATGCCGGAGAAGGTCTTTACGTCTGTTGTCGCTACTGTTCATTATGCTTATTTCGGCCGTTCGGTCTTTACGATATTGATCATTGCCAGTTTTCCTCTTGCTATTACTGACAAACACCAGACGTTCTGGACTCCTTGAATCGGGGTCGGCTG
>JAUCQE010000529.1 GCA_030372865.1 Pyrinomonadaceae bacterium | reverse complement strand
GCGAACTCAACCGCCACGGTATCGGGTCCGGCCCGAGATCGCGAAGATGCCCGTCCGCCCGCCAAGGCTCAGGGAACGGCCCAAATCTCTCGACCGCTCTCAACGCGATCCTTATCACCGGTCCCCAAGGGCCCGGCGGGTTGTCGTCCTCCGGGTTTGGTTTATATCCGGCCAATCCATGAATGACCGCATAGAGATGCGACGGCGTAAGTTTCGAAACTGCTTTAGTAGCCTGTGATTCATTCATATCGGTACTCCTTTTTGTGGTGAAAAAAACTGCCCACCAAGGACAGGGAGAAGAGCACGACTTGGGGAAATCTAAAACGGGGAACGCTTCTCCCCGAAAGTTTTTGCGTAAAAAGAATTCGCGGCAAGCAAAAGGTCGTCAAACCCAGCTTCGGGCTGCTTCTAACTCACAGGATCAAGCCGGTAAGCACTACACCTTTTACACAGTCACCGGCATTTATTCCGTACAGATCCGGTTTGCGTGCCGGGCGAACATCAGCCATTTTCCGTCGAAATTCATCCAGATATTCGTGAACCTGCGTCTGATCGGGGCGGTCGTATCGTGCGACGAGCCTTTCGGGGCGGTCTTCGGAACGACCAATTCGTTTCCCATGACGATAGCGACATCGCCCCGCACCATTACCTTTTCTATATTCCGCTCGAACCGCGTGTAGGTCAGTACGCCTTTCTGTATCGGCCCGGTCTTGCCTTCCTGAACGACATTGAAAGGGTTATTGACCGTAAACTCTTCTGACCATTGCTTCTTCATTGCCGCGAGGTCCCCCGCTAAAAGGAATTTCACTTGGTCGACTTCGTGTTTACGAACAATGGCTTCGATCTCACCGGCGGACTGTGACGTTGCGACGGCTGCCAGGAGGACCAGAAAAGCGGTCGCAAGTATAACGTTCTTCATATGCTTATTCTGTCGGGCCCCCGCGAAATATTTGTCCGCGAAGGCCCTTCTCACATTCGCTAAATTGACCTATTGCAGCCGAACTCCGGCTTCCGTAGCACAGCCGGTGGCGATCAGAACTCCGTTCGCGTCATATATCTCGCTGAGGACGTTCACGTTGATGGACTCTCCGCCGTCGGTGAGTTCAAACTCGCGAAACAGTTTAACCGAGCCCGCCAGGCTGCCGTCGACGGCGAATCGAAATGCCTTCGATGTCGAGGTGTAATACCTGTTTGTCGTATGACGCCACACGCCCTGGGCATCGGTGCGGTCGAGAGGTGCCGTGCCTGTGCCGAACTCCTGCATAATGCCGCCGGGCATTATTGACAGCAATCCGGGCCGTTCTCGCAGGACATCTCCGGTGTCGCAGTTCCTGAACGAGATCTGCAACTCCCAGACGCCGACCGGAGTGCCGGCCTCGCCTTTTGTAGTCTGCGCGGACGTTTTTGCCGCCGTGAAAAACAACACGCCGGCCGCGAACAGGGACAGGACGCCGGTTTTGCAGGAATTTCTTTTCATCGTTTTATCTCCTTTTCTGTTTATAATGTTCAGCTACACGGTGGCCGCCTTGCTGATGGCGTCAAGATTCGCAGAATGCCTGCGAATCGGTCTTTCGCGGATCATGAAAAATTCCTGAATGCTTTCTGGGTTCCTGTATGTCCCTTTCCCGCACCGAGTTATATTGCTTCGATGATTTCGTTCTTGATATAGAGGATCGCTCGCTGACGCGGAACGGCGAGGCGATCCCGCTTTCTGAAAAAGCTTTTGATACCCTCGCCGTCCTCGTCCGGCGGGCAAATCGACTGGTTGAAAGAGAGGAGTTGATGGCTGAGATCTGGCCCGATTCCTTCGTCGAGGAGAACAACCTTGATAAGAGCATCTCCCACTTGCGAAAAGTGTTTCAGCGGCACGCCGGGGAAAGAAAATACATTGAGACGGTTCGCGGCCGCGGCTTCAGGTTCGTTGCCGACGTTTCCGAAACTGCCGGCGAAGCTCCGGAACGGACCTCGGTTCCTGAAAAACATCCCGAAACGGCCCCGGAGCGTTCTCCTGTCGCCGCGGTGACTTCTGCAGGAGGGAAATGGCGGGCAGCTGTTTTTGCCGGGGCGGCTGTGGCTATCGCAGTTTTTTTCGGAATATTTCTTTACCAGCGGGGCGGCGTGGATGCGAGCGGGAAACGCGGGGCTCTTCAGCGCATTGCGGTGCTTCCTTTTAAACCTCTGGCGGTCGCTGACCGCAACGAGGCTCTTGAACTGGGAATGACGGACGCACTTATAGACCGCCTGAACTTCGCCGAAGGGCTGGTGGTCTCGCCGCTGAGTTCCGTAAGGAGATTTGCGTCGCCGGAACAAGACCCCGTCGCCGCGGGAAGGGGACTGGGCGTTGATTCCGTCCTCGACGGAAACGTGCAGATCGCCGGAGACCGCATAAGGTTTTCCGCGAAGCTGATAAGAGTTTCTGACGGCCGGCAGATCTGGGCTCAGCGGTTTGACGAGAGATTCACCGACATTCTTTCACTTCAGGTACGTATTTCCGAACGCGTGGCGGACGCGCTTGAGGTTAAACTCGCCTCCGGCGGCAGAAAAAGATATACGGAGAACGCCGAGGCGTACGACCTTTTCCTGAAGGCCCGATTTCTTAGCCAGAAGGCATCGCTGCCTGAGATAAGGACCGCGATCGAATATCTGAAACGCGCGCTCGAACTAGACCCGAACTTTTCTCTCGCGTACGTTGTCCTGGCGGATTCCTACCGTGCAACGGTCCTTATCGGCGACGAGCCTCCTTCCCGTGCGATGCCGGCGGCGATGGCAGCTGCCCGGAAAGCGGTCGAGCTTGACGATTCTCTTGCCGAAGCTCACGCGGTTCTCGGCTGGCTTCTTTTTTGGTACGAATGGGACTGGAAAGCTTCGGAAAGCGAACTCGAAAAGGCCCTGACGCTGCAGCTTAACAATTCCGACGCTTATCAATACTACGCACATCTTCTGTCCAATTCCGGCCGCCACGAAGAGGCTCTCATTAATATAGAAAAGGCCCTGGATCTCGAGCCGCTGAATCTGCGGGCGAATTCTTTGAAAGGCATATTTTTATTGAACGCCGGCCGGTTGGATGAGGCCGAGAGCCAGTTCAGGAGAACCCTTGAGCTTGAGCCGAACTTCCGCGTGTCACAGATGTTCCTGGCAAGGACGCTCGGCGAACTGAAACGATATGACGAAGCGATAGAGATCGCGGAGAAGGCCCGGCGTAATACGGCAGAGGCATCCGAACCGGCATCTCTCCACGCGTACCTGCTGGCGATGTCCGGCAAGCGAGAAGAGGCCGCCGCAATTCTCGAAGATCTCCGCCGCGACTCGGAAGGAAAGTATGTTTCGCCGTATGGGCTCGCGCAGGTCCAGCTTGCACTCGGCAACCGCGATGCCGCCTTTGAACTCCTCGAAAAGGCATTTCGCGACAAAGACCTGAAAATGGTGTTCCTAAAGGTCGACCCGGTATGGCAGCCGCTCAGGTCAGAACCTGGATTTACCGCCCTGCTGCAAAAACTAAACCTAGATTAAGATCCAAAGATCCGCCCTACTTTGCGCTATCAGAGATATCAACGCAGAGAACCGCCGAGACAAGACGCAGAGGGGAGATGAGAAATGAGATTTGAGAATTGAGAAGTGAGAAATGAGAATTTGCGGCTCTTTGCGTCTTTGCGGCTTTGCGGGAAATCATTTTTTTAACGCAGAGAGCCGCCGAGACAAGACGCAGAGCTTTGCAGAGAGAAACACTTTCTTTTTCTTTCCCAATTTTCTTCTTTTCCCCTTTCGTGGATAAAACATGCCTTCAATTTCATCGACCACGAAATAAGAAAAGAAGAAATCAAGCAAAGAACTCCACCGCATCTCTCAATTCTCATTTCTCACTTCTCATTTCTCATCTCTCCCCACTATTCACGCGTTTACGATTCACGATTTACGATTCATAATGCCGATATGGAGATCGCACTTATCGGGTACGGAAATATGGGCCGGCTTGTCCGGATGCAGGCTGAGGAAAAGGGCCACACGGTTAACGTGATAATCAACGAGGCCCACGCCGATCTTGCGGCAGATCAGCTGGCGGAAACGATCCGCATCGCCGATGTCGCGATAGACTTTTCCTCTGCTGAGGCGGTCCGGAGAAACGTCGAGGCATGCATGCTTGCCGGCGTGCCGCTGGTAGAAGGAACGACGGGCTGGAATCACGAACGCGAGTCTATAGAAAGGATCGTCCTGCAGCACGGCGGAGCGATGGTCTTCGGGGCGAATTTTTCCATCGGCGTAAACCTATTTTTCCGAGTTGCCGAGTTTGCCGCCGCTCTCTTCGCCCGATTTCCGGAGTACGAGGCTTTTATCGAAGAGCAGCATCATTCCAAAAAGAAAGACGCCCCGAGCGGAACGGCTCTGAAACTAAAAGATCTGGTCGCCGCGCATATTCATAAAGACTTCAGCATCACCGCCACACGTGCCGGAAACATCCCGGGCACGCACAGGTTAGGTTTCGACGGCAACGCCGACCATATAACCCTCGAACACCTCGCCCGCTCCCGCGAAGGCTTCGCCGCCGGCGCCATTATGTCCGCCGAATGGATAAAAAACCGCGAAGGCTTTTACGAATTCCCGGACGTTCTTGAAGACATCCTCGCGAACAGCAAATGACTGGAGGGCAAGCATCCCTGCATGCCTCCCGCTTCGTGCATTTCGCATATTTCGTGGTTAAAAAGACTTTCTGAACGCGGATCAACCGGATAAGCCAGATCAACGCGGATCCGGCCGATCACCAACTATTCACTATTTACGATTCACTAAACGTGACGCAGAGAGCCGCAGAGAGTTTCGAAACCAGCTGCCAGTTTCCAGCAACCAGCTTCCAGACCTGCCCGACCATTTACGATCTGCGATTTACTAACAGTGATGTGCCGCACAGACTTCCACTCTTGTCTCTGTCTATCTTCTCGTCTTGCGGATGAACTCTGAGGGGTCGAGGGAGCCTTCGCGGGAGTCGGAATATCCGGGGCCGGGTTCGGACCAGAGTGGGGAATCGGCGGAGCGGAGTTCGAAGTGGAGATGGCACTTGTAGCGGCCGTTGGCGTTGCCGATAGTGCCGATCTTTTCGCGGCGGGCGACAGTTCCCTCGTTCCTATCTATTGTTGTCAGGTGTCCGTAGAGTGTGCGGAGCTTTGTGCCGTTGGGCGCGGTGTGTTCGATGATGACGACGTTTCCCCAGCCGGGCCCGGCGTCTTCCGCCAGAACGATCTCTCCGGCAGCGGCGGCGTAAACAGGTTCGCCGCAGTCGGTGTCTCCGCCTGAGTTCTTGTTCCAGTCTTCGCCAAGGTGGCGGCTCTCTCCAAAGTCGAGCGCGTTGTACCACTCGTCGCTCCGGTCCCTTTTTTCCGTTACATATTCCTTCTCGCCGACCGGCGAGGCAAAGCTCGAGGCGGGAAAGACGAGCAGGTGCTCGGGGATGTGCTTCGGAGACGGCTGTTCGGGCGACGGCGGCTGCGTGGCGGAGTTTGAATTTTCTTTATTCGATGCGAGAGTCTCGGGGATGTACTTCGTGAACTGCGGAGCCGATCCGCACGACGTGAGCAGAAGCGTACGAGCGAGAGAGATCCAAATGCGCATATTCAAACGAGGGCAAAATTGTATGCACGAGATTATGGACATATAATCTCGCATTGTGTCAACGGAAAACTTATGACGACAAAAGTAGATTGGATGCGCGGGTGTGGGACGGCTCTTGTTACGCCTTTTCGGAAGGACGGCTCGGTTGACGAAGAGGTTTTTTCGTCGCTGGTGGAAAGGCAGATAAAGGGCGGGGTGAAGATCTTGATCCCGTGCGGGACAACGGGCGAATCGGCGACGATGTCTGAGTCTGAACGGCTGCGGGTGATAAGGCTCGCGGTCGAGATCGCACACGCAAAGTCTTCTTCGAGCGGTTCGGGCAAGCTAAGAAGCTTGCCGCCCAATCCTAAAGTCATCGCCGGAACGGGCAGCAACAGCACGGCGGCAACTATCGAGTTCACAAGAAAAGCCCGCGAAGCCGGGGCAGACGGAGCTCTCGTCGTCGCACCTTATTACAACAAACCGACGCAGGAAGGGCTGTTCGCGCATTTCTCCGAGATCGCGAAAAGCGTCAAGGGCTTTCCGATAATGCTTTATAACGTCCCGTCGCGGACCGCTTCTAATATATCGGCGGCGACCACGCTGCGGCTGGCTGCGGCGCATGAGAATATCGTCGCTACGAAAGAGGCGTCGGGAAATTTTTCTCAGATCATGGAGATCATCGCGGGCCGGCCGAGGAATTTCAAGGTCTTTTCCGGAGACGATGCGACCACGCTGCCTCTTGTAGCTGTCGGGGCAGATGGATTGGTCTCGGTCGTCGCGAACGAGCTGCCGAAAGAGACCTCGCAGATGGTCGAAAAGGCCCTCGACGGCGCATGGACCGCCGCAAGGAAACTGCACTACCGCCTGCTGCCCCTGATGGAGGCAAACTTTATCGAATCTTCGCCCGCACCGTGCAAATTTGTGATGAAGGAAATGGGACTGCTCGAAGAGAACCTGAGACTCCCGCTCGTTCCTGTGGGCAAGGAATCCAGGGAGAAGCTGCGGGCGGCGATGAATGGTGAATAGTAAATCGTGAATCGTGAATAGTAAATAGTCGGGCGGTGCTGGAAGCTGGTTACTGGAAACTGGCAACTGGATTTGAACCATCTCTGCAAAACTCTGCGTCTTCCTCTGCGGTCCTCTGCGTTAAAGAATCTTCTCCCGCAAAGCCGCAAAGACGCGAAGAAGAACGAAGGACGGTGACGCAAAGAGCCGCAAAGGAGCAGAGAGCCGCAGAGGGAAGAAATGGATAATGGAAAATGGACAGTGGATAATTTAAGAGGTTCTGCATTGTCCATTGTCCATTGTCCACTTTACCGGATCCGCCGAATCCGTGTTCAAAGAGAGATTAACCACGAAATACCCGAAAGAAGAAAGATCTAACCGCAGGGACGCGGAGACGCAGAGAAGAAATGAGAAGGGAGGATCAGTAGATACAGGGACGATCTTTCATTGTCCATTATCCACTGTCCGCTATCCATTCGAATACTAACGCGAGATGATGAAGAACTTTATAACCACTATTTTGCTTTCCATTTTGCTTGCCGCGATGGTCGTTGGGCAGGCGAAGCCGCGGGCGAGGGATCTGGGCTGTCTCTTATACACATCTCCGAGCCCACGAGACAGCG
>JAUCQE010000528.1 GCA_030372865.1 Pyrinomonadaceae bacterium | reverse complement strand
AGATGTGTATAAGAGACAGCCCCAAAGTAATCCGAGCCCGGAGTTTCGACAAAATGAAAAGGATCGCGCTTGCGCTTATTTGCTTGGGGATATTGAGTTTTGCGGCATTTGCACAGTCAAATCGTGCGACCCGCCCGCGCGTAGCCCCGACCGTTAAACCTACCCCGACGCCCGAGATCATAGATGAGCAGGTCCGCGACGAGCCCCGCGAGGGCCGTCAAGCACCGGTGCTTCAAGGTGTACCTCAGGGCCGCCAGCCGGGAACGGTTATAAATTCGCAGGGCATCGAGGAAGAGGAAGAGGTCGTCAAGGTCGAAACGAACCTGGTCACGATGCCGGTTTCCGTGCTCGACCGCGACGGTCGGTTCGTCTCAGGCCTTCGGCAGCAAGATTTCACAATATTCGAGAACGGAGTCGCCCACCAGGTGGAATTCTTCCAATCCGTCGAGCAGCCGTTTACGGTGGTTCTGATGATCGACGTCAGCCCTTCGACGGCCTATCAGATCAACGAGATACACGACGCCGCGATCGCATTCGTCGAGCAGCTGCGGCCGAATGACCGTGTTACGGTCATCGCATTCGATGAGGACGTGCGCGTCCTGACCCGGCCGACGAATAACCGCTACGAACTGCGCGATGCAATCAGGCAGGCCCAATTTGGTAACGGCACGAGTATTTATTCTGCTGTTGACCAAGTCCTGAACCGGGAACTCGCGACGATCCAAGGCAGAAAAGCTATCGTGATGTTCACGGATGGTGTGGATACGACATCGAGGCGTGCCAGTTTTGAAAGCACGATCAAAGATGCGGAAGAGACGGACGTCCTGATCTATCCGATCCGGTATAACACGCAGCGCGACTACGGCCGTGCGAGCGGCGGCGGCAACGGCGGTGTCTGGACCGGCGGACGCAGACGGAGCGGCGGTATCGGCGATATCATCGGTATTATTCTCGGCGGCGGCAATATCTCGATCGGCGGAGGCGGCGGCAGTGCGGGCTCAAGCCCCGGCGAATATGCTCGAGGCAAGCAATATCTCGAAACGCTCGCCCGCAACAGCGGTGGCCGGAACTTTGAAGCTGACACGACCTACAACCTCGATGCTGCATTTTCCGGCATTGCCGAAGAGCTTCGGCGGCAGTATTCGCTCGGATATTATCCACAGAATCCCGGAACGCCGGGCGAGCGTCGGCAGATCCGGATCAGGGTCGCACGGCCGAATTTGGTCGTCCGGGCAAAGAACAGCTACATCGTCGGCCGATCCGGCAGTGCAGTCGCTGGAAGGAACGGCTATTAAGGTCGAAAAGAACATTTCTTGAAGCCCGCATAATGGTGCGGGCTTTTCCATGTGTGAAATACATCTTTCTGCAGGGCCCGAGGCATCGTACAATCTAACTTTCGAGGTCCGCACAAGATGAAGCCCATCACCACGTTAATTATTGCGATTCTGGCAGTGGTTGCCGTCTCAAATGCGCATGCCCAGTCGCGTCGTGTTCCTCCTGCAAGTGGCGGCAAGGCGAACACCAGAGCGGCGGCGACACCGACACCCACGCCGACGCCCTCACTTGCTGAGCAAGATGAGACAGTATCGGCCGAGGAAGATTCTGAGGTCGTCTCGGTCGATACACGCTTGGTGACCATTCCGATCCGCGTCATCGACCGAAAAGGCCGATTCGTCGGCGGGCTTTCGAAAGAGAATTTCACCGTCCTCGAGAATGACACGCCGCAAGAGATCGCCCACTTTTCGAACGAGGCTCAGCCGTTCACGGTTGCCCTTGTGCTCGATATGAGCTATTCGGCGAAGTTTAAGCTTGCCGACATACAGTCCGCAGCCATTGCCTTTATCGACCAGCTAAGGCCGAACGACAAGATAATGGTTATATCGTTCGACGAAGAGGTTCACATGCTCTGCGAGCCGACGAGCGACCGAAACACGATCTATCGAGCGATTCGGAGCACGCAGATCGGGACCGGGACGAGCCTGTACGAAGCGGTCGATATGACGATGAACGAGCGGATCCGTTCGATCGAGGGCCGGAAGGCTATAGTCCTGTTTACCGACGGCGTCGATACAACGAGCCGCACGTCGCACGACCTTGAGAACCTGAGCGATGCGATGGAACTTGATGCGTTGATATATCCGATCCGTTACGACACGTTTGCGGACGTGCAGGCAATGAAGAACCGGCCGCAGATAAGGATGCCCGACTCAAAGCCCGTCATCACGCCGCCTATCAATCCCCAGGGCGGTCAACAGATACCGACCAGCATGCCGGTACCGGTCGTCGGAACGCCGGGCGACCGCGGAACGACGCCGGAAGAATATGCGAGAGGCGAGGAATATCTAGATCAGCTTGCTTTGCGTACGGGCGGCCGCATTTATGTCGCGGATACAATCGGGAATATGAACCAGGCGTATTCGAAGATCGCGAGCGAGCTTCGAGAGTTTTACAGTATCGGATATTACCCGACCGCAGACCTGAAGCCCGGCGAGAACGTCAAATTAAAGGTCCGCGTGGACCAGAAGGGCGTGGCCGTAAAAGCCCGGACGGGCTATGCTGTCGGACGAAAGCGTGACGGAAAATAAAAGCTCAGAATGATCAGACCGTAGTCCCGTCTGATATCTTCGCTCCTTTCGGCACAATGATGATGCCTTCACGGATGTAATATGAGCCGTCTTCGGCGTCGAAGTGCTGGATCCCGGCTTCGTTGAGAAGCCGGACGTTTTTGCCGATACGAACGTTCTTATCGACGATAGCCCGCCTTATCTGCGTGTTTCTGCCGATCCCGACATAGGGTAGATTATTGTCAAGATCGGTACGGATCTCTTCGATCGACTCAAAGAAATCAGAGCCCATTATTATCGAATTTTCGATCCTAACGCCGGCATCGATCCGACTGCGAAGGCCGATTATCGAGTTGCGGACGTAAACGCCGCTAAGTATGCAGCCCTCCGAAACCATCGAGTTGTCGATATCGCATCCGTGCAGTTTTGACGGCGGCAGATAACGGCTGCGGGTGTAGATCGGGGCGTCCGTATCGAAGAAATTGAACTTCGGCAGCGGAGACGCGAGGTCGAGGTTCGCCTCGTAGAAGGCACGGATAGTCCCGATGTCCTCCCAATATCCGCTGAATAGATGGGCCTGGACGTTTAGCTGTTCTATCGACTTCGGAATGATCTCACCGCCGAAATCCATCGCCGTTTCGTTGGTCTCTAAAAGGTCAACGAGTCTTTCGTAGTCGAAAACGTAGATGCCCATCGAGGCAAGATACGGCCGCGTTTTTGCCTCGACGCTCGAGAGCCCGAATGCGGTAGTATCGACCTGCATCGCGTGGAGTGCCTCGCCTTTCGGCTTTTCGCGAAACTCGGTGATCTTGCCGTTTGCGTCGGTTTTAAGCAGCCCGAAGCCCTCAGCATCTTCCGGTTTTGCCGGTATCACCGAAACGGTCACGTCGGCGTTCGTCTCGAAATGTCGCTCGAGAAACTTGCGGTAATCCATCCGGTAGAGATGGTCGCCCGAAAGGATAAGCAGCGTTTTCACACGCCAACTCCTGAGGTGCGGGATGATCTGGCGAACGGCGTCGGCTGTTCCCTGGAACCAGCCGGGGCTGTCCTTTCGCTGCTCGGCGGCAAGTATCTCGACGAAGCCGGTAGAGAAGTTCGAGAACCGATAGGTCTGCGAGATATGCCGGTTCAGCGAGGCAGAGTTGTACTGCGTCAAGACAAAGATCTGTGTAATGCCGGAATTGATGCAATTCGAAACAGGAACGTCGATGAGGCGGTATTTGCCGCCAAGCGGGACCGCGGGTTTTGAACGTTCCCCGGTAAGCGGGAAAAGACGAGAACCGGCACCACCGCCGAGAATAACGGCTACGACATTATCGTATTGACCCATAATCGCTTATTTGGCTTGGAGTAGCTCGATGCTTCAACAGGATACCCGTAAATGCGGGCACAGTTCAAGATAATTGTGCTGAAAATGAGAGCGGCTCAGCGGCGTCGGACGCTAATTTAGGACGCGTCTGCGTGATACAATCTGGTCACGGCCTTCGTCGGCATTGTTGCGAGAATATGTGGTATTGGACCAAAGTACTTTTTCTGATCCTTCTTGGTGCGATCGGCGTCTGGCTGATCTACGAGGTGCTGACCTTTCCGAGCATCTCGAGCCTGCGAACCGAAAATCCGGCGACCTCGTCATTGATCGAATACCGGCTTTCCGAGGCGAGGGCCGAAGGCAAGGAACCGAAGAAGTACATGATCTGGACCAACATGGAACAGATCTCGCCGCATCTGCAGCGAGCGGTACTCGCGGGCGAGGATTCGCGCTTCTTTGAACACAATGGGTTTGACTGGGAAGCGATCGAGAAAGCCTGGGACGAAGCCGTAAAAGAAGGCGAGCGGGAAGCAAAGGCCGAGGGCGATTATGACCCGAACGATTGGATCCCGCCGATGCCGAGTTTCAAGCGAGGTGCTTCGACCATCACGCAGCAGCTGGCAAAGAACTTATACCTTTCTGAAGAGCGGAGCTTTTTGCGAAAGGGCCGTGAGGCCGTCTATACCTATTTCCTCGAGCGAGAACTTTCAAAGAAGCGAATTCTCGAGGTCTACCTGAACGTGATCGAATGGGGCGACGGAGTCTACGGTGCTGAGGCCGCCGCCCGCACATATTTCAAGAAATCCGCGTCGAATCTCACCCGGGAGGAGGCAGCGTTTCTTGCCGCAATGATCCCGAGCCCGCTCAACGTATTTAACCCCGCGAAGAACCGAAAGCGCGTAGTCCGCCGACAGCGTGTGCTCCTGAAATACATGAATTCGATGAAACTTGCGTACTAAGGGCGGTGAGCGGCGTCACATCCGGCAAGCGTATTCCGCGATACCGTTTCTAATATGGAGGGACTGTATCTATCCTCCATACAAAGGGAGGTGTATCGCGATGAAACGAAAACTAATGATCTTGGTCACGGTCTTGTTTACTGTGGCCGGGGCCGCAATGCTCAGCCTGGACCTGCCGATTATTCGTAGTTCTGCACAGACGCAAACGCAGGATGTTCAGAAAATGCCCGAAGTGATCATCCTCGCAAAGGACTCGAGACTGGGGCAGGTTACCTTTAACCACGTCAGCCATAACAGCGGGAAGTACACGATCGACGGAACAACCAAGATCGCCTGTACGGAATGCCATCACACCGCACAGCCGGCAGCAGACCTCGCAGATATGCCGCCCCTGAAGACGGCGTGGCCGGCAGACCGCACGACCGTACTGACCGATGAATTATTCAAAAAGGACCCGAAGGCGGCCGGTGTCGCAGCCTGTCGGGATTGCCACGCACGCGCCGGCGCAACACCGAAATTATTGCCGGCGATTCCCGAGATAAAGCATGAGGCCAGCACGGCAATCATCAGGCTTGTGAACCAGCAGGCATTTCACAGAAGCTGCGACGGATGCCATATCGAGGTCCGACAACAGAACCCGCAAAGCAAGGCACCGAGCGCAACGAGTTGTGTTACCTGCCACAAACGAACGGCATAACATTAGCTACGCAAATAAAAAAGGCGGACCGTCAACCGATCCGCCTTTTTTATTTGTGTCGTCGGACTACTTCACCTTCGGCCCGCCAACGATCTTCATTTCGTTCAGGATCCATCCAGCGTTGCCGAATTTTTCCGTAACGAACAGAACGTAGCGAATGTCGACCGAAATGGTCCGGTTAAAGTCCGGGTCGTAGTACATGTCGTTGCCCAGGCCTTCGTAGTTGCCGTCGAAGACAAGGCCGACCTGCTCACCGTTGCCGTTTAGCACCGGGCTGCCGGAGTTTCCGCCGATGATGTCATTCGTCGAGATGAAGTTGACGACGACCGAATCACCGCTGCCGAAGCGGCCGAAGTCCCGTGCCGCCTGCAGGTCTTTCAGCTTTTGCGGCATATCGAAAGGATTGATCCCGGTGTCCTTTTCCATCATTCCCTTCATGGTCGTGAACGGGGTGCGGAACTCGGCCTCACGCGGGCTGTAGCCCTTGATGTTGCCGTAGGTGAACCGAAGGGTCGAATTCGCGTCCGGATACGGTGTTACCCCACGCATCTCCGCCATGCCCTGCTGATACAAAAGGCGAAGCCGGTCGATCTTCGATGCGAACTCGGCGGCACGTGCGTTGGCGGCGTTACGTGCGTCGCCGAGAGCCTTTGCAAAGGCAAGCGGCTGATCACGTTCCGGGCGGAAATCCATTGTCCGCGGGCCGTAAAGTGCGGCGATATTTTCCGCAGTCCAGAATTCGCCCTCGGCGATGCCGGCGGCAAACTTTGCTTCAGCGTCGCGGCGGGCGGCACCTTTCAGTTCGCCAAAGAGGTTCTCGGCACCCGCGAACTTCTGTCCGGCCGGTAGTTCGTCGAAGGCTTTGAGGAAGAACTTGATCATCTCGCGTTCATAGATCGGCTCACGGTTCTCCAGTGCCTTCCGGATCTTTTCGAGGCTTTCCTGACGCTCAGCATCAGTGAGCGGCTTTGTACTATTGGCAACCGCATAGATCTCGCGGAGCACCGGCATCGTTGCGTCGGGCATGCGGCGAACCAGAACGTCCAGCTTCGCAAGCTTGTTGAACTCCGCTGAGGCGGCCGCGAGGTCCTGTAAAACGGTGCCGTACTTCTGCTGCCGGGCAGGGTCGGCCGCGACCCACTTCGCAAAGCGTTCCTCTTCGGCACGCCGTTTTTCAACGACCTGAGCCTGACGTGTCCGCCATTCGCCGCCCTGATAGACTTTCCGGGCATTGTCGAAATTGGCGATGTCTGACTGCAACTCGATTCGTTTTGCTTCGTCCGATTCGCCCACAAGCCTTAAGGCTGCCGAGCGGGCGTTGAGCCATTTCCAAAGGAAAGGGAAGTTGACGTCGCGAGCGTACTCGATCG
>JAUCQE010000527.1 GCA_030372865.1 Pyrinomonadaceae bacterium | reverse complement strand
AAAATTTGGCAGTCGAACGCTTAAGTCTATCACAGCGATCGTCTCGTCTCAGTGCGCGCAGGGGTGCCATGAGACGGTGTGAGACGGCATGAGACGATCGTGAGACGGCCGGTCGAGGTTGGTTCGGCCCGCCTTATTTGAGAAACTACTTGTATGCCAAAGACCGAAAGAGAGCTCGCGTTTCTGCGCGACCTTTATATTAACGAAGACTGGACGAAAAGGTTCACGGATCTGCTTGACGAACACCTTGACCTCAAGGATGTCGAAAATCTCATATATCTCAACGCCGGGACCGGGCATCATTGCCTTGAGATCCGGGAAAAAGCGGGCGAGAAAACTGCCATATTTGGCCAGTGCAACGACCCCGAGATGTTGAGCATTGCCCGTGACAAGGCTCTCGCGACGAAGTCCGACGTCGAATTCTCGATCGGCCCGATCGAGAGCAATGCGTTCGACACCGTCGTTGCCGATGCCACATTTATCCGGCCGGATGAATTGGAAGAATTCATCAGCGAGACCGTCCGTGTCGCGGAGCCCGGTGGTGAAGTTGCCGTGATGATACCGGCAGCGGGCAGTTTCGGCGAGATCTTCTCGCTGCTTTGGGAAGTGCTTTTCAACCTGGGCCTCGGCGAGCACGGTGCGGCTGCCGAAAAGATGATAACCGAACTGCCCTCGGCGGGCCGTATCAAGGAGTTCGGCGAAAATGCCGGCCTTGTGAATATCCGTACGGTCGCCTCGAACGAGGTCTTTGAATACGAGAACGGCGAGGCGTTCAACTCGTCACCGCTCTTGACCGAGTTCCTAATGCCGGAATGGCTGAAAACACTGGACGAAAACGAAAAAGAGCAAGTCTCGGAGAAACTTGCTCAGCTGATCGACGCCGAAGACGGCGATCTTACATTTAGATTTTCGGTAAAGGCCACGCTGCTGATGGGCGAAAAATCGTATTCACACTAGCAACAGCCGCGGGCGTTCAGGACTGTTTAGCCTCTGCACGCCGGCGCATCTCTTCGGCCAATGCCTCGTCGCTCATTTGATTGATCTGCGGGGCATCGGCTTTTTTCAGCTGTTTCTCTGCGGCCTCTTCGTCTTCCGCCTCACGCATACCTTCCTTGAAGGCCTTCCGCGACTGCCCGATATTTTTCGAAAGCTGCGGCAACCGCTATGCGCCGAAAAGCAGTAAAAAAACGGCGACGACCAAAATGATTTCTGTTGTTCCGAAGTTCATAAAAAGACCCAGCATACTT
>JAUCQE010000526.1 GCA_030372865.1 Pyrinomonadaceae bacterium | reverse complement strand
GAATATAAGCAAACATAAGCGGGCGACGATCTAGGCGTCGGACTCGACGATATATTTCTGGGTTGACGCTTCGAGTTTTATCGAGGTCGCTCTCGCACATGAAAAAACAAAACGTCAGCGATCTAAGCCGAGGTTTCGGAGAATAATTGTTAGCCGTTCCGGGTCGCGACGATCATCCAGAACAGCATAAATTTGAATCTCGTCGTCTTCTTTGAGGTAATAGACGGAGTAGGGAAACCTTTTGCAGACCATTCGGTGAAACGGAGTGCCTTCGTAGATTTGATGAGTACCGCCGTAGATCTTGAGAGAAAGCAATTCTGACATTATCGAGCTCAGAAAATAGGCGCCGAGACCCGTCTCCTGCCGTTCGTAGAACCTAATACCATCCGCGATGGTCCGTCTCGCTGAACGAAGAACTTTAATGTTCATTCAAGTTCGCTGCGGAGGTCGTCTTCGAGTTCGTCGAGAGTAATGAACGAATCCTCGCCGTTCGCAACGGCCCTTTGCCGGTCAGCTAGATATTCGCGATGCCAGTCAGGAGGTTCAGCGTTCACGTTTCGTTCGCTCATGCTCTTCCAAAGAGCTTCCATGAGTTCGACCTGTTGAGCGGCTGTCATCTTATCAATGTCGGGTATCGTCTGGACCGTCATAGGCGAAGTATACCACATGGTTAGAAGCGAAAAATCGCACTTCACGTCGAATAGAAACGAAGGATTCGATCGTCGATCTGTTCGGCATCAAGTCCGCGGCGAATCGCACTGTAGAGTCGGTCATTCATCGATTCGGTGACAAGAACTCCGTTCACGATCTTCGACGCATACGGAAAACCGCCGCCTGTTTCCCGCATTGATGAGACCACGTAGGCCAGCAATCCCAGATCACCACCCATGTGGACTCGGCCCTTTTTGCCACCTAGATGGATAACTTTTGTATCAATGGGAAGATGCGGAAGAATATTCTCTTCTACATATCTCTTACTTGACGCCTTATTGGTATAGGCAAAAAACGTGGCTCCTTCGTTAGCTCGCAAATAACGCTTGAACCGCCATTCGTCTATCCGGCTCCTAACGTAGGCGTAGATAAGATAGAGAAGAATGATCGGCGCGAACAGGACGAAAAGCAGACCTAAAAGAATTATGATAAGTACGTCAAATGGTCTCATCCTGTATGCGAATCGAAGACTAAGGCTACCAACCTAAAATATAAGCAAACATCAGAGGGGCGACGATCGAGGCGTCGCTTTCGACGATGTATTTTGGCGTGCTCGCTTCGAGTTTGCCCCAGGTGATCTTTTCGTTCGGGACGGCGCCGGAGTAGGAGCCGTAGCTGGTCGTTGAATCGCTGAACTGGCAGAAGTAGCCCCAGACGGGGATGTTCCCACGCTGGAGGTCCTGGTGGAGCATCGGGACGACGCAGATCGGGAAATCGCCCGCGATGCCGCCGCCGATCTGAAAGAAGCCGACGCGTGAATCGTCGGTCGCGTTGTTCGTGTACCAATCGGCAAGCATCGTCATGTATTCGATGCCGGTGCGGACAGTGTGCACGTTCTCGACGTCGCCGGTGATCACGTGGCCGGCGAACATATTGCCCATCGTCGAATCTTCCCAGCCGGGCACAACCATCGGCAGGTTCTTTTCCATCGCGGCGTACATCCAGCTGTCTTTCACGTCGATCTGGTAATACTCCTCTAGCGAGCCGTTCTGCAAGACCTGATACATGAACTCGTGCGGAAAATAGCGCTTGCCCTCGGCCTCGGCACGTGTCCAGACCTCGACCATCGCCTTCTCGAGCCGGCGCATCGCTTCGTGCTCGGGGATGCATGTATCGGTAACGCGGTTCATGTGGCGGTCGAGCAATGCCTGTTCGTCCGCAGCGGTGAGATCACGATAGTTGGGCACGCGTTCGTAAAAATCATGGGCGACGAGGTTAAAAAGGTCTTCCTCAAGGTTCGCACCCGTGCAGGAGATGATCTGCACCTTGTCCTGCCGGATCATTTCCGCCAGGCTCAGGCCCAATTCCGCCGTCGACATCGCACCGGCAAGCGTGATCATCATCTTCCCGCCGCCGTCGAGATGGTGAACATATCCCTCAGCCGCGTCGATAAGCGCAGCCGCGTTGAAATGCCGATAGTGATGCTTGATGAAATCTGAAATTTGTCCGTTCATTTACGTAGATGATATTCGCAAGGTGCGGATATAATCAACAATGACGCCGCGATGCCAACCATCTTCACACATCCTGCAGTTCCGATCGCTTTAGGGTTTGGGCTTGGCAAGATCATTATTCCGCCGCGGCTGGTCGCGGCCGGGGTCGCGGCTTCGATAATCCCTGATCTTGACGTTATCGCGTTTCGGTTCGCTGTTGCGTATTCGAGCGATTACGGCCATCGCGGGTTCACGCATTCGCTTGCGTTCGCCGTGGTGCTAGGCGTCATCGCGGCGCTGATCGCCCCGGCATTGCGGTCGAAACGGCTCACTTCTTTCCTATTCGTCACAATTTCCGCCGCTTCGCACGGGCTGCTTGATATGCTGACATCCGGCGGGCTCGGCGTCGCGCTGCTCTGGCCCTACGCGAGCGAGCGGATGTTCTTCCCATGGACGTGGCGGGTGATCGCGGTCTCGCCGCTCAGCCTGTGGCAGTTTCTGGGTGTGCGGGGCTGGCGGGTTATCGCTTCCGAACTGCTCTGGGTCTGGCTGCCGTCCGCGGTGACGTTCGTTGTTCTGGCCATCGCGACCTCCGGGCGACGATTTCGCGAGACCCGAACCCCCTTGAGCGACGGCTCCGTACTTTCCGATGAACCTCCTTATCAATAAGATTCTTTGGGTTGACTGCCTCGGGGCGATCGCGACGGGCGTTATGCTGATCGCATTGAGCGGCTGGCTCGGGCCGTTATACGGATTGCCGGCCTGGGTAGTGGTCGCGCATGGTTTCGTGCACATGACGTATGGAACCTATTCGCTGTCGCTCGCCGTACGCAACAGACGGCCGATGAGCCTAATTAAGCTGCTCGTCTTCGCGAACGCGGGGTGGGCGGTTTTGTGCGTGATATTTGCGGGCGTCCTGCTTACTGTGGGCACTGGCTTTGCCGTCGCAGCCTTCGTCGTCGAAGGCATCTACGTCGGCGGGTTGGCGATGTTCGAGTGGAACAACCGCAAGCCGCTGGCGGAGCCCGAAGAAATTTTTGCCCGCGAATAATGCGAAAAGACGCGAATAAGAAGTACTTTCTAATTCGCGTCCGTCGTTATGATCGGCATGGTCGTCAGTTCGACTTTCTGAAGACGATCGTGCCGCCGCCCGAATTATCGACCGAAAGGAAGCCCATCTCCGACTGCCACGGGTCTTTGTGGTACTTGGTGTCGTAAATGCGCACTTTGTATTTCGACACCTGGCCCGTGCTTTTGTACGTCTGCGTGATGATGTTTCCGGCAAGGCTATAGCGGTCCGTCAGGCCGTAGGTCGTTGTTGTCACCTTGTCGCGGGTCGCGTCGTGCGAGGTCCGGAATTGGATCGCTCCGCCCTTATCGAACGTGCCGTTCGCGTTGAACGTGTAGGCAATTGCGACCGAAGTGCTGGCAGCCGACCAGGAACCGAGGATCTCGCTCTTCAGATCGTAGGGCGTGGTGACGCTTTTGAAGTTGAGGTCGTAAAGGATCCGATCGATAGCGTTTCCGGCCGAATCATCCGCGTAGTCTGACTGAAAGGGCGATTTCCCCACGGCGACCGCGACTTTCTGGCCAAGTTTCACGACGAGGATCACTGCATCGAATCGCGATTTCGGGAAATATTCGCCGTCGCCCGGCATTACGGCGTATCGATACGCTCGAAAATATTCGAGGCCCTGCGACGTCCGGCCGCGTTCGAACATTCCCCAATCCGGAGTGAAGCCGTTGCCGGACCACGGCCCGTAGCCCTTGTAAACCTGCCAAAGAATGCGCTCGGCGTCGCGTTCGAGATTGCCGGTCGAATCCATCGGCGGCAGGAACACGAGAGTCTTTTCCCGGTCTTGCGAGGTGAGCGTGATCATACTTGCGGAATCGCTCCGCGACCAGCCCGTGGGCGTGCTAAAGCTATAGTCGGCAACGCTCCCGCTGCCGGTGCTCGCCGCCGGGCCGGGTTCAGGGTTTGCCCCCGATGCCGAATGGAGCTCGGTCAACGCGAAAAGCAGTGTGCCGTCGGCCTCCGCGTAGAGCCCGAAAAGTGCCCGTCGCGTGGCTCCCGGTTTGAGAAGCGTGAACATCGTAACGCCATTCTCTGCGCCCATCACCTCGTACTGCCATCCGCCGGACGACAGAGTGCCGGTCAAACGGGCGACGATCGCTTTTGATCCCGACCTCTTTAGATCCTCTCCGGTCCACAGCAATACTTCCGTATCGCCGCGGCGGAATGCGCCCTTACCTTCTTTGACGACCTGATCGAGCGCGCCGTTGATCTCGGCCGGAATGCTCGCGTCGTTAACGCGAAACGCTCCCGCAGGTAAGCCCACGCCGGCCAGCGACGATCGATCGACCGCTGTCATTTCGTCTTGGGCAAATGCCGCAAACGAGAAAAGCGTTAGTAGAACAATGCTGAAGAAAGCTGTGTGAAACTTGATGCGATGCGAGTTCATTTTTTCCTCTCGCTCATAACGCGAAAGAAGGACCGGAAAAGTGTCTTTCCGATCCTGCCCAAACTTGTATCGCAGTTGTTGTATTTCGAACCGTGAGTGTTACCTTTCGCGAACCGATACTGCGAAGATCCCCGATGATGTAAACCGGGAGTCGAGCCGACGGTTGGAGCCAAAAAGAACGTACGAGCCATTTACCGACATCTCGGGCTGCCCGACGGTCGATGCGGTATCGTCGGACACCTTTATCGAACGGCCGGTGCGGATATTTTTCAACAGGATATTACCGCCGAGATTCGCTGCCTTGCTGCTGAACGCGACCCAACTGCCGTCATGCGAAATGGCGACGCGTTCGCCTTGGCCGACGGGGCTGTCGCCGGTTCCCTGCAGGCTCGCCTCGCCGGTGCTCGCGCGTGTGACCCGGCCCGAATCGATCTCGACGACAAAGACGTCCTGCAGCTTATCGGTATCATCGGCGACCATGTTCGTCGCGGTGGTCGCAAATGCGACGTAGCGGCCATCGCCGGAGATCGAGGGCCAAACGACACGGCTCGAGCTGTCGTCGCCCTGATCCTTATCGCCGCCGGTGCTCGTCTTGCTGACGCGCTTTAATGTTGGGATACCGCTCTGCCAGACGTAGATGTCCCACAGCGTATTCTTATCTTCTTTCGTCAGCGGAAAATAGTTATAAAAGGCGATCCGCGAGCCGTCTTCGGAGATCGAAGGGCGAGAACCGCCGCCGCCTTTGCCGGTCTTTTCGTCCTTGCTGATCAAGGTCACTGCCCCGCTCCGCATGTCGCGGAGATAGACATTGACGGTCGAGGTGCCGGTTACGCCGGGGGCGAGGGTGTCGGCGGATGACGTGAATGCGATCAGGTTTCCATCACCCGAGATCGCCGGTTCAAATGCCTCTGCGTTCGTTTCGATGCCGCGGTTCTCGCTGACTGCCGTTACGGTGTTCGTATCGTAATTCCAGACGAAAACGTCGCGGACGTTGTTCGTGTCGATCGGGACGAGATTCGTGGCATAGGATTCGAATGCAACGGACTTGCCGTCCGCTGAGATAGCGGGTGCGCCGCTGTTCTGGTTGCCCTCCACACCGTTCATTCCCTGGCTGACCAGACGAGTCTCGCCGGTCTTGCGATCTCGCCATACAACCTGCCGGTACTTTCCGCTGCCGCCGCCGAGGCCCTTTGCGTACGTTACATAGGCCACATACCGCCCCTCGTCGGCTCCCTTACCGCCGATGACGGGCGTGAAGGTCTCGTAAAAGGTGCCGATGACCGTGTCGTCAGCGTTGCGGGTTGCCAGATCGACGGCGGGATAGGTATTTGTCGGGTTCGGAGACGGAGCCGGCGTCTCGCCAGGTGTCGTCCGGGCGCAGTCGGCTTGCACCGTGACCGGCGAGGCGGGAACAACGCCTTGGGCGAGTATCATTCGGCACTGCCGCGGGCCGGCGGTCTGCGTGATGATGTAGTCGTCGCCCTGCGGAAAACCTGTCTCTTATACACATCTGACGCTGCCGACGA